>DATNKH010000695.1:0-2276 GCA_035603475.1 Thermoanaerobaculia bacterium | reverse complement strand
GCTCGCCGGCGCGCAGCAACACCGCGGAGCCGACGTCCGCCTCGCCGGTCACGGCGTTGAGGCACCAGTGCATGCCATAGATGAAGTAGACGTAGGCGTGCCCCCCCGGCAGGTAGAGGCTGGCGTTGCGCGGCGTGCGCCGTCCGCCCCAGGCATGGCTGGCGCGGTCCGGCGCGCCGAGATAGGCCTCCACCTCCACCAGGCGCAGGACCAGGACCTCGCCCTCGACCTCGCGCACCAGGTAACGGCCCAGCAGGTCGCGGGCGACCGCCTCGGCGGGCCGGCGGTAGAAGGACGGCGGCAGGGGGGCGAGAGGACCCGCCGCGGACCCGCGGGCTCTCGTGACACGGCGTTCCACGGCGCGCCACGATAGCACCTGGCCGGCCGGCGGCGCGCGATGCCGTATACTCCCGGACCATCGCCATGAGCCCGTCGCCGAAGACCTCCGCGCGCCCGAGGATGCTGCCCGAGCTGTTCGCTTCGCTGCCGGAGCCGTTCGCCGCGAGCTTCGATCCGGACGCCCCCTGGGCGCTGCTCGGCGAGCCCCTGGACGCCGTGCTGGCGGCGCTGCCTTCCGCCGCGATCGCGGTGCGCCTGCTGCCCGAGGTCCACCTGGCCGGCGACCGCATTGCCATCGGCCGCGGCGCCCGCATCCATCCCGGCGTCGTGCTCGAGGGGCCGCTCTTCGTCGGCGAGGACGTCGAGATCCGCCCCGGGGCCTACGTCCGCGGCGGCGTCTGGATCGGCGACGGCTGCGTGGTGGGAGCGAGCACCGAGATCAAGCGCGCCATCCTGCTGCCGGGCGCCAGGGCGCCGCACCTCAACTACGTCGGCGACTCGATCCTCGGCGCCGGCGTCAATCTCGGCGCCGGGACCATCCTCTCCAACTTCCGCCACGACGGCCGCGAGGTGCATATCGGCAGCGCCGGCGCGCTCCGGGGAACGGCCGCGGCCGGCGCAGGCGCCGCGGATCGAGCCGCCATTCCGAGCGGCCGGCGCAAGCTGGGAGCGGTGCTCGGCGACGGCGTGCTGACCGGCTGCAACTGCGTCCTGCATCCGGGCGTGGTGGTGGGCCGCGAGACCCAGCTCTACCCGGGCGTGCAGCTGCGCTCCGGCATCTATCCCGAGCGCAGCGTGGTCAAGCTGCGCCAGGACCTCGAGGTGACGCCGCGGGCGGAGCGGCCGTAGGGGCGGGCCGGCCGAAGGGAGCCCTGCTCTAGATCAATCCGATGGGTCGCGGGAACGCGGCCGTGATGCTCTTGTCGGCGGCGGGCGAGGTGACGACGACCAGCGTGCGGTCGTCGGCGGCGGGCGCGCCGAGGCTCCACTCCTCGACGTCGGCGAACATGGCCTCGACCACCGCCTGGGAGGGCTGGCCCTGGTGCCGGCGGGCCACCGCCAGCAGCCGCTCGAGGCCGTACTCCTCGAGCGGGGCGGCGGCGGGCGGATGCGGGAGGCGCGCGAGAGACGCCTGCTGGGGCATGTCCGGCTGGCCGCCCCGGGTCTCGACGATGCCGTCGGTGTAGAACACCAGCATGTCCCCGGGCTTCATGATCACGAACCCGCGCTCGTAGCTCGCTTCCGACAGCGGCCCCAGCACCGGTCCGCCCGCTTCCAGGTGGGTGACGGTGCCGTCGGCCGCCAGGTGGAACGGCGGCGGATGGCCGGCGTTGACGTAGATGAACACGCCGTTCAGCTCGAGCTCGCCGTAGAACATCGACACGAAGCGGCTGGTCAGCGTGCTGCGGTGGATGATCCGGTTCATGCGCTCGACGGTGCGCACGATCTTGAAGTCGCGCGCCAGGCCCATGCGCAGCCCCATGTAGATGTCGCGCACCTGCAGCGCGGCGGGCAGGCCATGACCGGAGACGTCGGCGATCGCCAGGCCGAGGATCTTGTCGGTGACCGGGATGTAGTCGAAGAAGTCGCCGCCGACGCTCTCCATCGGCTCCGAGCGGCCGTACATGTCGAAGTCGCCGTAGGTGGGAGCGCGGCGCGGCAGGATCGAGGCCTGGATCTTGCGCGCCTCCTCGAAAATCCCTTCCATGCGCTCGCGCCGCAGCTTCTGGTTGACGCTGTGGCGCACGATGCCGAGCGAGAACAGGATGTCGTCGCGGTTGTTGCCCGGGGCGACGTTGAAGGCGAGGATGTACTCGCCGTCGCCGACCTCGATGGCGGCGAAGAGCTGCACGCCCAGCAGGTCTTCGAGGGTCTTGTCGATGCGCGGATCGTCGGCGTCCATGTACACCGCGCCGTCCTCGATCAGCAGCTCGATC
>DATNKH010000694.1:0-5972 GCA_035603475.1 Thermoanaerobaculia bacterium | reverse complement strand
CTCTGAGCCCGTATGGGCGAGGGGTCCAAGTCTAAGGGCGCCGGCGGAGGACTGAGACCCCTCGCCCATACGGGCTCAGAGAGGGGGGTGCCTCTCGCCCCAGAGGGAGGCAGGAGGGAGGGACGTAGGTAACAGAGCCTCCCCGGGGGCAGTGGGTTCGGGTAAACTAGATTTTCTGGGCACTCCTCGGGGGTAGCGCGATGTCAGGCCACAGCAAATGGAGCACGATCAAGCACCGCAAAGCCGCCACCGACGCCCGCCGCGGCAAGATGTTCACCAAGGTCCTGCGTGAGATCACGGTCGCCGCGCGCCTGGGCGGCGGCGATCCGAAGGCCAACCCGCGGCTGCGCAGCGCCCTCGTCGAAGCCCGCTCGAACAGCGTCCCCGGCGACACCATCGAGCGGGCGATCAAGAAAGGCACCGGCGAGCTCGAGGGCGAAGCGTACGAGGAGGTCATCTACGAGGGCTACGGGCCCGGCGGCGTCGCCATCCTCGTCGAGGGGATGACGGACAACCGCAACCGCACCGCCTCGGAGGTCCGGCACCTGTTCACGCGCCACGGCGGCAACCTCGGCGACAGCGGCAGCGTGACCTGGATGTTCTCCCGCCGCGGCTACTTCGCCATCGAGCGGGTGAACCCGGAGGACCCCATGAACGAGGAGAAGTTCATGGAGCTCGCCGTCGAGCTCGGGGCCGACGACATCGCGATCGAGCCGGACCACTACGAGATCTTCACGTCGATGGAGGACTTCGCCGCGGTCCAGGAAGAGCTCGAGCGGCGCGGCGTGCCGGTGGCGGCCAAGGAGCTGGCGATGGTGCCCCAGACCACCATGACCCTGCCCCCGGACCGGGTGGCACAGGTGATCCGCCTGGCGGAGGCGCTCGAGGACCACGAGGACGTGCAGAAGGTCTGGCTCAACCTCGACCCCAGCTCCGTCGACCACCAGGTGACGGCGGCCCACAGCTAGGCTGCACTCCTCGCAGGCCGCGAATTGCTCATCCTCGGCCTCGATCCGGGCAGCTTGCACACCGGCTTCGGCCTGGTCGACCGGCGGGGATCCACGGTTGTCCTGATCGAGGCGGGCCGCATCTCCTGCCCGCGCGCCCTCGCCCTCCCCGCCCGGCTGGCCCATCTCGCCGCCAGCCTCGGCGAGCTGGTGGCCCGCCACCCTCCCGACCTGGCGGCGCTCGAGACGCCCTTTCAAGGCCTCAACGCGCGCTCGCTCATCGTCCTCTCCCAGGCGCGTGGCGCCCTGCTCGCGGTGCTGGCCGGCCGCGGCGTCGAGATCACCGAGTACAGCCCCGCCGAAGTGAAGTCGGCAGTCACCGGCAACGGCCGCGCCGACAAGCTCCAGGTCGCCCGCATGGTCAAGCTGCTGCTCGGCCCCCAAGCCGCCATCGCCATGTCCCCGGACGCCACCGACGCCCTCGCCCTGGCCCTCTGCTGCGCGCAGAGGTGGAGGCTGGATCAGCTGCGCGGTCATCAGCGATAGAACCGTTGTGCTACCATCAGGCACTGCTCGACCAAGGTCATGGCATTCCAAGGTTCTCTCAAGGAGCTGCCCCTTCCTGACATCATCCAGCTGGTCTCCGTCTCTGGTAAGACCGGCGTCTTCACCCTGAAGCGGAACGGCGATTCGTCGGGCGAGATCTACCTGCGCAGCGGCCAGATCGTCCACGCCCACGTCGGCGATCTGACCGGCGAAGAGGCGGTGTACGAGCTGGCCATCTGGCCGGAAGGCGAGTTCGTGTTCACCCCGGGGCAGGAGACCGACCTCACCACCATCCAGAAGTCGAACACCAACCTGTTGATGGAAGCTGCGCGCCGCATCGACGAGTGGCAGGTCCTGTCCAAGCGCATCCCTTCGACCCGCCTGGTGCCGGTGTTCACCAACCAGGCGGCGACCACCTCGGTGTCCCTGACGCCCCAGGAATGGGCGCTGATCTGCAAGATCGACGAGCGCCGCTCGATCGAGGAGGTCGCGGTCGGCCTCGACATGAGCCCGTTCGAAGCTTGCAAGCTGCTCTATGGCCTCATCACCTCTGGCCTGGTGAGCCTGCGCGAGGACTTCAGCCGGCTGCGCACCGACCGGCTCCACCAGATGAGCGCCGAGCAGCTCGCGGCGCTCGCGGAAGCCATCGACAAGCAGGCGCGCGCGCTGCTGTCCGGTCACTACCGCCAGGCGGAGCTCGACGTGCCGCTGCGGATGAGCAAGGCGGAGATGGACGGCGGCCGCGGCGTCGAGGCGGTGCTCGACCTGGTGCGCTCGGAGGAGAAGGTGGTCTCCGCCGCCCTCGGCCCGAACCAGAGCAAGGCGTTCCTCGACCGCGTCTCGCAGCTCATGGAGCGCTCCATATCCTGACCGGGGCTCTCGCGGCAGCAGCCTTCTGGACCCTGGCGACGACCCCTGCCGCGGCGGCCGCTTCGTCCGGCGGCCCGCAAGGGGCCTTCTCCGCGCCGCCGGCAACGGAGCAGCCGGCGTCGCCGGCGGCGCCGGCCAGCGGGCAGACCGCGCCGCCGACGCCGCCGGCGCAGGCCGGCCCGCCGGAGCCGGGCGCTCAGAGCGCGGCGAGCCGCGAGGGGAGCCCCGACGAGACCGCCGGCGAGCCCGGCGAGACCCCCATCCAGCGCTTCCTTCCCAACCTCGATCTGCTCTTCCCCGAGGGGGTCCTCGACCTCAAGATCAGCCGCCTGGTCAACAAGTTCCTGTTTGAAGGCCAGGTGCGATATGCCTTCGTCAGCGGCGACATCACCGCCTTCCTCCGCTATCGCTACTACGGCTACAACCGCACGACGCAGGTCGAGGTCTTCGACGACATCAGCTTCGGCCGCCTGCAGAGCCTGTCGAACCGCTTCGACCGCACTCGCGGCGTCAACCTCTTTCTCGAATGGCCGCACAGCTACAGCTTCCGCACGTTCGTCCTGGGCGAGCTCGACCGCATCAGCTCCAACCAGCAGCCGGTGCCGGCGACCATCGACAGCACCGACACCTTCGTCCGCGTCGGCGCGCAGCTCGGCACTCCCGGCGATTCCCGCACCCAGAGCATCGTCGGCGACACCCGCGCCTACTTCCCGTCCATCTTCACCGCGGTGCGCGAGATCGGGCCGGGACAGTTCGGGTTCACCAGCGCGCTCAGCTACGGCTTCCACCTGGGGGACTACGACTACGTCCGGCTCGAGGCCCAGGCGCTCAAGCGCTTCGACTTCACCGCGCGGACCTTCCTGGTCGGCACGGTGCACGTGGGGAGCTTCCCGTACAGCGAGCTCTCGAACCCGGGGGCTTTCGACCTTCCGTTCCGCTACTCGATCCCGCTGGCGGACTTCTTCACCATTGGCGGTGCAGACAACTTAAAGGGCTTGAGCAACAATCTGATTGGCACTCAGGAGCTTCATACGACCTGGGAGCTATTCACGCCGTGGTTTCTTGGAAAGCATTATAATTTTCTTCATCTCGATTGGCAGAGTTGGTATTGGATCCTGTATGCCGGAGCCGGGACGATCGGCTTCACCTCCAATGTCTACACCAACCTCTCCGCCTACATCCCGGACACCGGCTTCGGCTTCGAGTCTTCCGTCCGGCTCTGGCGTTACCGGTTCTTCCTCTCCGGGATCTTGGCACGTCCTTTGAAAGGCACGAACCACGTTGAGGCGCGTCTCTCGGTCAGGACCTACCGGTAACCCCTGCCGATGGCGGAAGACGCGTAGCTCTTATATATTAGCGAGGATTACAGGGACCTTCCGGTTCTTGTGAATACAGGTGGAGGAGAGAGCATGAGATTGAAAAACCTGCTGTTGCCGATGCTGTTTTCGGTATCGTTGCTGGGTCTGATTCCAGCCGCGGCCCGGGCGGGAGAGCACGCAGATGCTCCGACGAACACCGGCGAGACCGGGCTCTTCACCCTGCAGAGCGGCAATACCTTGCCGCAGGGCGGGTGGGACTTTGGCGTCTATTACAACAACTGGAACCCGGTGCTGCGCCAACCTGGCTTTCCTGACCAGAAGATCTTCTTCTGGAACGAGAGCGACGCCAGCATCGGCTATGGCCTCACCGACCGGTGGGAGCTGACGGTCTCCGTCCCCTACGACAACTACGCCTACACCAAGAGCGAGTTGGCGCCCTACCTGAACGACCGCCACAGCGGCCTGGGCAACGTCCACATCGGCACCAAGCTCCGGCTGTTCGGCCAGCCCGGTGACGTGTCGACGTTCGCCATCAACGCCTTCGTCGACCCCTCCACCGGCAAGAAGGACTTCGCCAACAACCGCACCGGCTTCGGCGGCGGGCTCGACTGGAGCATCGGCGACTTCGTGCTGAGCGGCCAGTACTCCACCCGCACCCAGGCTTTCGGCGGGGTGGAGTTCCCCAACGAGCTGTCGGGCGGGGCCGGCTACGGCCTCCAGGTCGCCCACCGTGTCGACTGGATCACCGAGGTCGTGGGCCATCACTACAGCAAGACCAACGTGGTCGAGTTCAAGGACTGGGTCGACCTGGCGACGGGCCTCCGCATCTGGCTCGGCACGCCGGAGAACTGGGCGTTCACCATCGGGCTGCGCCAGAACCTGAACCGCCTGAACGAGTTCCGGGAGCATCCGGCGCGCGGCGTGATCGGCCTGGCCTACTACCCGCACAAGGTGAAGGAGGTCCCGCCGCCGCCACCGCCGCCACCGCCGCCTCCACCGCCGCCACCGCCACCGCCACCGCCACCGCCGCCGCCACCGCCGCCGCCGCCGCCACCGCCACCACCGCCGCCGGCTGAGGTGCGGGTGACCTGCAACTTCACCCAGGGCAGCGCGCGCCTGTCGAACATCTGCAAGGCGAAGCTCGACGACGTGGCGCTCAAGATGAAGCAGGATCCGGCGGCCACGGCCCAGGTCATCGGCTACGCCGACGGCTCGGAGAAGGCTGGCCAGAAGCTCAGCGAGCGCCGCGCCGAGGCGGTGAAGAGCTACCTGGTCACCCGCCACGGCATCGACCCGGCCCGCATCAAGGTCGAGGGCCGCGACGGGCAGGAGGCCACCAGCGACAAGGCGGAGAACCGCCGCGCCGTGGTGATCCTCACCACGACGACCCAGTAAGAAGCTCGAGCGCGCCGGCTCCCCCGGCGATTCCTCAAAGGCCCCGCTGCTGCCGCTGCGGGGCCTTTTCCTTTTGATGCGGGCGGCTTCTAGAGAGTCTCGCGGCGCAGGGAGGCGACGGCGCCGATCAGGCCGGCCAGGGCGCCGAGCAGGAGGAGCAGGCCGAGCTGGCGGGGGCTGAGGAATTGGCCGGCGAGCACCGCCGCGAACAGCGATCGGGAGCGGGCGTGGATCAACTGGTAGCTCGCGTAGAGTCCGGCGCTCGCCAACGCGCCGCCGAGGAAGCCCTGGATCAGGCCCTCGACGTAGAAGGGGCCGCGGATGAAGAACTCGGTCGCCCCCACGAGGCGCATGATGGTGATCTCTTCGTGGTGCAGGTAGGCCGTCAGCCGGATGATGCTGGCGATGGTGAAGATCGCGGCGCCGAGCAGGATGCCGCCGAGCACCAGCCCGACCGCCCGCACCACCGCCACCGCGGTCTCGACCTGTCCCAGCCACTCGCGATCGTCGTCGACCATCGCCACCTCCGGGCGGCGGCGCCAGGCGTCCAGCCACGCGTCGAGGCCTCCCGCCTCGGCCTGCTCGCGCCGCAACGCCACCTCGAGCGAAGCCGGCAGCGGCTCACCCTCGCCGCTGTCGATCACGTCCGCGAGAGTGGGGAAGGTGTCGCGGAACCGCCGGCGCGCCGCTGCCGGCGAGACGACGTCGACCCCGGCCACCCATGGGGCCGCGCGGGCCGCGGCCGCCAGCCGCGGCAGGTCGGACGCCGGGGTGCCCGGCTTGAGATAGATCACGACGCGCAGCTGGCCGCGCCAGCCCTCGACCGAGGCCGCCAGGTTGCGGCTTGCCAGGAGGAAGGCGCCGCCGAGCAGCAGGCTGACGGTGATCGTGAGCA
>DATNKH010000693.1:0-3097 GCA_035603475.1 Thermoanaerobaculia bacterium | reverse complement strand
AGGCGCCGGCGCTGAGCGCCAGCACGCGCCCGTCGATCTCCGAAGGGAGATGGATGTGGGCGCCAGGCCAGGAAGGACGGAGCAGGACGATCAGATTGCGGCACCAGTATGCGGCCAGCACCCCGCCCGCGGCGGCCAGGGCCGAGAGGATGAGGCCCTCGGTGAGCAGCTGCCGCAGAAGCCGGCCGAGGCCGGCGCCGACCGAGAGGCGGACCGTCATCTCGTGCCGCCGCGCGAAGGAGCGGACCAGGAGCAGGTTGGCGACGTTCGCAGAGGCGATGAGGAGCACGAGACACGCCACCGCGAGCGCGATGCGCAGCGTCGGCAAGAGAGTGCCGGCGTTGTTGAACGGGGTCTCCCAGAGTGGCATCAGCTTGACGCCGTGCCCGCGGTTGGTCGCCGGATAGGCGGCTGCCAGGCGCTGGGCCACGGCCGAGATCTCCGCCTGCGCCTGCTCGAGTGTCACCCCGGGCTTGAGCCGCGCGAAGCCCTCGATCCAACGCGCGCCGCGGTCCTCGAGCTTGTAGCCGCCCGGGGTGAACCGCTCCTGCATCGACGTCGGCACCCAGAACTGGAAGCCATAGCCGACGAAGGTCCCGTAGAAACCCTCCGGCGCCACACCGACGATCGTGTGCTGCTGACCGTTGAGCATCTGGATGCGGCCGATGATCGCCGGGTCGCCGCCGTAGCGGTCCTTCCAGGCCTCGTAGGAGATCACGGCCACCGGATGAGCGTTGCGCCCGAAGTCCTCCTCCGCCGCGAATCCGCGCCCCAGGATGGGACGGACTCCGAGGACCCGGAAGTAGTTGCTCGATACGACGCTGCCGGTGGCGCGCTCGGCGCGGTCGCCGACGCTGAGCGTGGTGCCGAAGATGCGGTCGACGATGAAGGCGTCGATCAGCTTGCAGTTCCGCTGGAAGTCCTGGAGGTCGGGCCACGAGACGTCGGGGTCACGCGGCTCCTGGACCGCCTTCCCGACCATCGCGACCAGGCGGTCCTGGTGCGCCACCAGCGGGTACGGCCGCAGCAAGATGCCTTCGATCCAGCCGAAGACCGCGGTGACGCTGCCGATCCCCAGGGTCAGGCAGAGGACGGCGAGCAGCGAGAAGCCCGGGCTGCGCCGCAGCAGCCGGATGCCGAACAGCAGGTCTTGAAGCATGTCGTGACAAGCCTCCGCGGGGATGGATCGATCGGAGATTCGGTTAATCGAGATTCGTGGTGACCCGGAGATTCGCCTCCGGGAAGGGACGATAGGGCGACGCAGCCGGCGTCGCATGTGCCATTCGGCCGATGGGGTGGGGCATGACTTTCGGCCTATTCGCCCCCCGTTCGGGGCATGCTACGCTCTCCGGCGGTGGTCCGCAGATGACTCCGTCGCGGCTGATCGGCATCGCAGGCCTGATCGCAGGGTTGGTGGTGGGACTGCGGGCGTTCATCTCCCACTTCGGGGTGATGCCGGGGACGGATGGACGCTGGATCGTCGCCTTCCTGCTGTTCGGCGCCCTCTTCGCGGCCGACCTCCGCCGGCCGCGGCTGCTGCTCGTGGCCGCGGAATCGGCCACGGTGCTCGCGCTCGTCCTGCTGGGCTGCAACGGCTACGAAGGGATCCTGCTGGCCCTGATCGCGATGCAGCTAGGGACCCGTCTCCAGCCGCGGGCCGGGATCCTCTGGATCGGCCTCCAGACGCTGCTGCTCGGCGCCGGCGTCGCTATCCAGCTGGGCCCCCGCGCCGCGTGGCTCCTGGGACCACCGTACCTGGGTTTCCAGCTGGTGGCGTTCTTCACTTTTTCCACCATGGCGCGCGAGGTCGCCGGGCGGGCGGCGCTGGCCGGCGCCAACGCGGAGCTCCGCGCCGTGCAGGAGATCCTCGCCGACACCAGCCGCATGGCCGAGCGACTGCGCATCACCCACGAGCTGCACGACGCGCTGGGCCATCGACTGACGGCGCTCACCCTCAATCTCGAGGCGGCCCTGCAGCGCACGCAGGGTCCGGCGAAGACGAACGTCGAGGTCGCCCAGTCCCTGGCCAGGGAGCTGCTCGGCGACGTGCGCGACATCGTCGCCTCCTCTCAGGCCCGCGACGGCGTGCACGTCGCGCATGCGTTGCAGGCGGTGGTCGGCGCGGTGCCGCGGCCGCGGGTGCACCTCGAGGTCGCCGACAGCCTGCGCATCGCCGATCCGGAGCGGGCGCACATCCTGCTGCGCTGCGCGCAGGAGATCGTCACCAACGCGGCCCGGCACTCCGACGCCCAGAACCTGTGGATCGTGATCGAGCGCGACGGCGAGGCGTTCCGCATCAGGGCGCACGACGACGGCCGCGGCAGCGACGGGGCGAGCGACGGCTTCGGACTGCGCGGGATGCGGGAGCGCGTGGAACGGGCGGGCGGCAAGCTGCGCATCGCCACGCAGCCGGGCCGCGGCTTCGACGTCACCGCCGATCTGCCGCTGCGTCGAGGCGCGGCGTGATCCGCGTCTTCATCGCCGACGACCAGTTGCTCGTTCGCCAAGGCATCCGCACCCTGCTGGAGCTGGACGGCGGCATCGCGGTCGTCGGCGAGGCGGCAGACGGCGGTGAAGCCGTCGCCGGCGTGCCGGCGACGCCGGTCGACGTGCTGCTGCTCGACGTCCGCATGCCGCAGAAGAGCGGCATCGACGTCCTCCGCGAGCTGGCGGACGCCGGCACGCTGCCGCCGACCATCATCCTCACGACCTTCGACGACAGCGACGCGGTGCTCGACGGCATTCGCGCCGGCGCGCGCGGATTCATGCTGAAGGACGTCTCCTACGACCAGCTGATCGCGGCGATCCGCGCCGTGGCCGGCGGCGCGACGGTCTTCCAGCCGGCGGTGACCGAGCGGCTCCTGCGGGTCGCCGATCGCGTGCACATCGCCACCGACACGCCCATCGAACGCCTGACCGAGCGCGAGGTCCAGGTCGTCCGCCTGATGGCCGGCGGCTACAGCAACAAGGAGATCGCCGACGCCCTCGGCACGGCCGAAGGCACCATCAAGAACCACGTCTCCAGCATCCTCGCCAAGCTCGGCGTCCGCGACCGCACGCGCGCGGTGCTGAAGGCCCTCGAGGCAGGCCTCCTCCA
>DATNKH010000692.1:0-14165 GCA_035603475.1 Thermoanaerobaculia bacterium | reverse complement strand
GAGCGGCGCCAGCCGCGGCGGCGGCAGCCGGGCCAGCCGCGCGTAGGCGGCCATGAAACGCAGCAGCGACTCCGAGCGGTCGGCGATGACCTCGAGGCCGCGCTGGGCGTCCTCGCGCCAGTCGGCGGGAGGCTCCTCGCGGCCGATCAACGACGAGAGCGTCGCGGCCATCGAGCGGATCGGCGCCAGCGAGTTGTTGAGCTCGTGCCCCAGCACCCGGATGAGCCGCTTCCAAGCCTGGCGCTCTTCCTCGCGCAGGGTGCGGGAGACGTCGGAGATCACCAGCAGCCGGTGCGGGAGGCCGCGCTCGCGGAAGCGGCTGCGCCGCACGTCCCACCGTCCCGGCCCGCCCGGAAAGGCGTGGTCGAGCGTGCGCTCCTCCTCGCCGGCGAGGAACGCGGCGAGCTCGAGCGCGGACGCCGAGCGCCCCAGCAGCCGCCCGGCGGGCGCCGCCAGCAGCCGTTCACCGGCGCGGTTGACGAGCTGCAGCCGATCGCGGTCGTCGAAGGCGAAGATCGCCACCTCGACCTCTTCGATGACGCGGTGGAGCAGCGCCGTCGCCTCCACCGCTCCGAGCCGCTGCTCGCGCAGGGTGCCTCCCAGGGCGTTGACCTCCTCGAAGACCTGTCCCAGGGCATCAAGCCGCGGCGCCGGGCGGGCGCGCAGCGAGAAGTCGCCCTCGCGCAGCGCCGAGAGCAGGTTGGCGAGCGTCCGCAGCGGCCGGACCACGCGCGTCTGCAACGTCGAGGCGAGCGCCCACCAGGCGACGATCAGCAGCGCGGCGAGCGTCCAACGGACCCCGGCGGAGTACGGTCCCGCCCAGAGGAGCGCCAGTCCGAGCAGCGCTCCCGGCAGGCCGACCGCCAGCGCTTGCAGCAGGACGCGGGTCTCGAATCCGCCTGCCCGCCGCTCAGAGTCCATGCTTCTCGATCCGGCGGTAGAGGGCGCTGCGCGACAGGCCGAGGGCGCGGGCGGCCTGGCTGACGCTGCCGCCGTGGCGCGCCAGCGCCTTCTCGATCAGCAGCCTCTCGACGTCCTCGAGCGGCAGCTCCTCGATCAGCGCCGGGCCGGGAAGGGCCGCCCCGCCCGCGGCGGCATGCAGGCCGAGGTCCGCGGCGCGGAGCCGCTCGCCCGCCGCCATCAACACGCCGCGCTCGACCGCGTGGTCGAGCTCGCGCACGTTCCCCGGCCAGTGATGGGCGAGCAGCGCCTGGACGGCGTCGTCGGCGAAGCCGCGAAGACGCTTGCGGTAGCGGCCGGTGTGCTGGGCGAGGAAGTGCTCGGCGAGCGGCATGACGTCGGCGCGCCGCGCGCGCAGCGGCGGCACGTGGATCTCGACCGTGTTGAGGCGGAACAAGAGGTCCTGGCGGAAGCGCCCGGCGCCGACCTCCTGGCGTAGGTCGGCATTCGTCGCCGACAGCAGGCGCACGCTCGCCGTGCGCGTGCGCGAGGAGCCCAGGCGCTCGAACTCCCCGGTCTCGAGGACGCGCAGCAGCCGCGCCTGCTGCGACAGCGAGATGTTGGCGATCTCGTCGAGGAAGAGCGTGCCGCCATCGGCCAGCTCGAAGCGTCCGACGCGGTCCTCCTTGGCGTCGGTGAAGGCGCCGCGGACGTGACCGAACAGCTCGCTCTCGAACACCGACTCCGAGAGCCCGCCGGTGTTGACGGTCACCAGCGGGTTGCCGGCGCGCGGCGAGACCGCGTGCAGCGCCCGCGCCACCAGGCCCTTGCCGGTGCCATGCTCGCCGGTGATCAGCACGTTGGCCTCCGACGGGCCGACCCGCTCGACGAGCTCGAGCACCTGCCGCATCTCCGCCGACTCGGCGATCGGCAGCGGCCGCTGTCCGGGAGGATAGGCGGCGTCGCCACCGGCGTCGCGCAGCAGCTGGTTCTCCGCCGCCAGCCGGTCGCCCCGCCGCAGGGCGCGCGCCAGCTCCACCTGCGTGCGCAGCACCGAGAGCAGGCGCTGGTTCTCCCACGGCTTCTCGAGGAAATCCCGCGCCCCCTGCCGCATCGCCGCCACCGCCAGGTCGATGCTCGCCCAGGCGGTCATCACCACCACCGGCAGCGCCGCGTCGAGGTCGCGCAGCCGTCCCAGCAGGTCGAGGCCCTCCCGGCCGGAGGTCGTGTCGCGGGAGTAGTTGAGGTCGATGAGAGCAACGTCGAGATCCCGCGTCGCCGCCGCCGCCACCACCTCCGCCGGCGACGAAGCCATCACCGCCTCGAACCCCTCCGCCTTGAGCAGCAAGCGCAAAGCCTCCCGCACCTGCCGCTGGTCGTCAGCCACCAGGACGCGAGGCCGGGGGGGAGCGCTCATAGGAACACTCTACCCCCAGGCTCGAGTAACCGGCGCCCCAAGAAATGTCCACTGAGGAGTTTTGCTCGCCGCAATCGAAGGAGGAGGGCCCGGGGCGCGGATCTCCCCCCGGCCGACCTTTGGGCGAGGCCGGCGAAGTCCTCAGCGGGCACGCGTCAGACCCTCGCCCAAAGGGAGGTCCGGGGGGAGATCCGCCCGACCGAGACCCGGCCCAGGACGTGTTCCCGGGGGGGCCCCGGCGCCGGTGATAATCTGCGCCGGGCCTATCGAGATCGCCGACCGGGAAGCCATGAGCGCCAGCCACCAGAATCTCTCGACGAGCCCCTTACGATGACTTTGCAACAGAAGACTGTGCTCTGGCTGCTGGTCGGGCTGGCGGCCGCGGGACGGGCCGGTGCGAACGGCGCGCTTCCGGTGCCGGCAGACGCCGCCGCCGCCGTGCGCCCGCGGGAGGTCGTGGAGCTCGCGGCGATGCTGGCGCGCTTCTCGGCGACCGATCCGATCCAGGTCTTGCTCGAGCTGCAGCTCTCTCGCCAGAGCATGGAAGAGCACTGGACCGACCAGTCCCATGCGACGGTGGAGGTCGAGGACGGTCCCCAGGGCATCAGGGTCGGCTTGCCGCGGAGCGTCTCGCGCCAGACGCTGCAGGAGCTTCGCGCCCAGACCCTCGATCCCAGCAAGCACATGCCGACCTACAACGCCCTGCAGGCGTTGACACTCAACGAGGTCGCCGGCGACCTCGACAGCGCGGCGGCGCTCGCCCAGGACCTGGCGCTCGCCCACACCGCCGAGGTCCAGGTAGGGGCGACCTATCTCGGTAAGCCCGCCCGGCTGGTCCTGCTGACGCTGCCGCCGCGGCTCTCGGCGGAAGCCCGCAAGCACGTCAAGAACGCCGAGAGCCAGCTGTCCATCTGGATCGGCGCCGACGGCCTGCCGCTCGGCGCCGAGAAGATCGAGCATACCCGTGGCCGATTCCTGGTCCTGTTCTTCGAGAGCTTGCGCAAGCAGACCTGGACCTTCAGCCACCGGGGCAACCGCCTCTTCGCCATCCGGCACGAGGTCAGCGACAGCGCCTCCGGCATGGGCCAGGACTTCCGCAACTCGACCGTCGCCATCCTCACGCCGCGTTGAACGCCTCTTGACATGTGCCGCACATGAAAATATGCTAAGCACATGTCCAGGATGATCCAGATCCGCAACGTCCCGGACGACGTCCATCGCCAGATCAAGGCGAGAGCCGCACTTGCCGGAACGTCGTTGTCTGAGTACCTGCTGCGAGAGATCGAGAGGTCGATCGAACGTCCGACGCGGGAAGAGCTCCTGGCGCGGCTGCGCAGGGTTCCCGCCTTCGAGCCGCGGGAGCCGATCGCCGAAGCTGTCGCCGCGGAGCGGGAAGGCCGGTGATCGTCCTGGACGCCTCGGCCGTTGTCGAGGTGCTCCTGCACACGGCGGCGGGCGGGCCCCTCGCGGAACGCCTGCTGGCGCCGACCTCTTCCTCCCTCCATGCGCCGCATCTCCTGGACGTCGAGGTGGCGCAGGTGCTGCGCCGCTTCGTCACCCGTGGCGAGCTCGATCCGGACCGGGCGCAGCAGGCGTTGACGTTTCTCGGGGCCTTTCCGGTCGAGCGTCACGCCCACGATCTGCTGTTGCCACGAATCTGGGCTCTGCGATCGAACCTGACGGCCTACGACGCCGCCTACGTGTCACTTGCCGAGCTCCTCGATGCGACGCTCATCACTCGGGACGCGCGCCTCCTGCGGGCGTCGGGGCACACCGCACGCGTCGAGGTGATCTGAGGCGGGCGAGGGGCCGTGGTAAAATTCGTGTCGATCTTCGTGTCTGACCTTTACTCGGAGGCTCGATCGCTACCGGCCAGCCCTGCCGACCCGATCGCCCACTCATTGGCCCATGATCGTCGAGAAGCGCCAGCTGGACGGGGGCTTCACGCTCCTCAACGTCGAGGGCGTGATCAAGCTCGGCGAGAGCGCCCAGTTCTTCGCGCAGACCCTCGACCGCGCCCTCTCCGACGACAAGGGGCACGTGATCATCGACTTCAGCCGCATCAACTTCATCGACTCGACGGGCATCGGCGAGCTGGTCGGCTACCTCGGGCGCTTCCGCAGCTTCCAGCGTGAGCTGGTGCTCGTCAACCCTTCGGACCGCATCCGCAAGCTGCTGCAGGTTGCCCGCCTGGACAAGCTCTTCCTCACCTACGACTCCGTGGACGCGGCGATCGCCGCGCATCCGGCCAAACCCTGAGAGGAGACGCCCTGCGCGGCAGGCGATGGTGACCAGGCCGTGATGACCAGGACGATGACGAGCCGTCGGATCGGGGTGGCGGCGTGCATCCTCGCCGGCCTGGCGGCGGTGGCCGGCTCGACGTCGGGGTGCGCCTCGGCGAAGCGTTGGCTGGCAGCGCGCCAGGCCAGGCGGCCGCCGTTCACCGTGATCAGCGCGCCGGTCGCCAACGAGATCGTGCGCGATGCGCCCGACGTGTTCATCCTCGACCTGCGCAGCCCGGAGGAGTTCCAGGGGCCGAAGGGCCACCTGCGCAATGCCCTCAACCTCCCGCTCGGCCGCCTCCCGTACCGGCTGCTCGAGATCCGCAGCTACCGCGGGGAGACCTTCCTCGTCTACTGCAACGGCGACGACTGTGGGCGCGCCGGCATGCGCATCCTGAAGGAGAGCGGCTTCGAGGACGCCATCCTGATCGCCGGCGGCATCGACGGCTGGCTCCGCTCCGGCTTCACCACCTTCGTCAGGGCCAGCACGCGCCGCCCCCCGAACGCCGAGCTCAAGACCTCGCGGAACCCGGAGCTGGCGCCCGAGAAGCACCAGCCGATGGACGAGGTGCCGGTGGTGCCGCCGAAGGAGCCCGCCCCACCCCCGGGCGGACCGCCGCCGCCGGTCAGGCCACCGCCGGCAGCGCCACCTCCCACCTCACCGCCCCCAGCCGCGCCGCCCCCCATCTAGCCAGGACACCACCGGCTGGTCTGCCGCCTTGCGGCGAGGGCGGAGATGGGCTACAAAGGGCGCCAGGCTGCACGGCCCGACTCGTTCACCCCCCTGGGAGACCCCGATGACCGTACAGAGTCCGATTCCGATGCCGACCGCCGAGGCGCTGCGCGAGCTCAGGGAAGCGCTGGGCGAGCGGATCTTGCTCGACGACGAGGTGCGCGCGCACTTCCGCTCCGACTTCGGCCGCATGGTCGACCGCCTGCCGGGCGCCGTCGCGCGCTGCGCTTCGGCCGAGGAGGTCGCCGAGGTGATCGGCCGCTGCCGCGACAGGCGCATCCCGGTCGTGCCGCAGGGGCAGGCGCACACGCAGAGCGGCCAGGCGACCACCGCGGGCGGCGTGCTCCTCGACACCGCCGCGATGGCGGTCATCCACGAGATCGACGTTGCCGGCGAGACGGCCACCGTCGGCGGCGGAGTGATCTGGCGCGACCTGGTCGACGCCACGCTGGCGCACGGGCTGCTGCCACGGGTGCTCACCAACAACCTGGGGGTCTCGATCGGCGGCACCCTGTCGATGGCGGGGCTCGGCGTCGCCAGCTTCCGCTACGGCGCCCAGGCCGACAACGTGCTCGAGCTCGAGGTGGTCACCGGCGCCGGCGAGATCGTCACCTGCTCGCGCGGGCAGAACCGCGAGCTGTTCGACGTCGTGCGCTGCGGCCTCGGCCAGTTCGGGGTGATCGTGCGCGCCAAGATCCCGCTGCGGCGCGTCAAGCCCACGGTGCGCATGTATTACCTGCTCTACGACGACCTTGCCACGCTGATGGAGGACGTGCAGGTCATCATGCGCCCGGGCACCGCCTGGACCTCCGTGGAGGCCTGGTGCACCCCGTGCGTGCAGGGCATGCGGCACATCGGCGAGGGCATGGAGCTGGGCGAGGGGATGCAGACCTTCGCCTACTGGCTGTACCCGCTCCATGTCACCGTCGATCTCGATGCCGGCGAGACCGTCGACGACCAGGCGCTGCTGGCCGGGCTGCGCCCCTACCGGGTCGTCCACACCGAGGACTTCAGCCAGCACGAGTTCTGCAACCGCATGGACCCGGTGTTCGAGCTCTGGCGGCGCAGCGGCTACTGGGACATGCCGCATCCCTGGATGGAGACCATCCTGCCCTGGGAGACGGCGCGCGAGTACATCGAGCAGGTGCTGGCTGCGACGCCGCCGCAGGCGCTCGGTCCGGGAGGGCACATCCTGCTCTGGCCGGCCTACGCCCCGACCTCGGAGGCGCCTCTCTTCATGCACCCTCCGGGTGAGTTCGTGATGGGTTGGGGGATCCTGCCGGGGGTGCCGCGCGCCTTCCTGCAGCGCGGCCTGGCCCAGCTCGACATGGCCAGCGAGATGTCGATCCTCTACGGCGGCAAGCGCTACCTCTCGGGTTACATCACCTTCGACACCGCCGAGAAGTGGGCACAGCACTTCGGCGACCAGTGGCCGCGCATCCTGGCGGCCAAGCGGCAGTTCGATCCCGACGGCATCATGGCCCCGGGGTTCATCCAGTACGAGTAGGACCCGCGGCGCCCGCGCCATGCCGATGTCCGCCGACTGCCGGAAGGGCGATGCCGCGTTGCGCCGAGGAGCTTGGGCCGAGGCACGCGAGGCCTTTGCGGCCGAGTTGAGCAGCGGAGAGACTCCCGAGGCCCTCGAAGGGCTCGGCCTTGCCAGCTGGTGGCTGGACCTCGCGGGCGACGTGTTCGACTCGCGCGAGCGGGCCTATCGACTCTTCGTCGACCGCAATGACCGGTCGAGCGCGGCCAGAGTCGCCGTCTGGCTGGCCTGGGACTCCTTGGCCTTCCGCGGCGAGACCGCCGTCGCCAACGGCTGGCTGCGGCGCGCTCGCAGACTCCTTGACGGTCTCCCCGAATGCTCCGAGCACGCCTGGCTCGAGCTACGCGAAGGTGCGCTCGCGCTGTTCGAGGACGGTGAACCCGATCGCGCGAACGACCACGCCGCAAGGGGTATCCGCGTCGCACAGGGCATCGGCAGCAAGGATCTCGAGCTCCTGGGTCGCGCGCTACAAGGGCTCGCGCTCGTCGCTACGGGTGCGGTCGCCGAGGGCATGTGTGGCCTGGACGAGGTCAATGCCGCGGTAGTCGCCGGGGAGATGACGGACCGGGTTCTGATCGGCCTTGCGTGTTGTCACATGATCGCTGCGTGCGACCGCGTGCGCGACTACGACCGGGCGCTGCAGTGGTGCGCGCGGTTCAAAGCCTTCGGCGCGGCTTGGGGCCTCCGGCCTCTTTTCGCCGTATGCCGCACGCAGTACGCGTCGCTGTGCGTGTGGCGCGGGATGTGGAACGAGGCCGAAGAAGAGCTGGCGGCGGCCACCGAGGAGCTCGCCGTCAGCCGCCCGGCGATGGCGGCCGACGGCATGGTCCGGCTGGCGGAGCTGCGGCGCCGTCAGGGGCGCCTGGTCGAGGCCGAAGACCTCTTCGCACGTGCCGAGCCACACGTCCTGGCGCTACTCGGGCAAGCCGAGCTGGCGTTCGATCGCGGTGACGTGGAAGCTGCCGAGGACCAGGCAGCACGCTACCTCCGCCGCGTGGTGACCCGCAATCGCACGGACCGTGTCGCGGGCCTGGATCTGTTGGTGCGGGCGCGGGCGCGGGCGGGAGACCCCGAAGGCGCGCGCATCGGGCTTGCCGAGCTCAACGCTATCGCGACCGTCACCAAGACGCCGTCGTTGCATGCGGCGGCGAGGTTCGCGGCGGGGCACGTGGCCCTTGCCGGCGGCGATGCCGGCGAAGCGCAGCGGTCCTTCGAGGACGCGATCGATCTCTTCCTCGAATGCGGTGCGCCGTATGAAGTCGCTCGAGTGCGCATCGAGCTGGCGCGCGCCCTCGGTACGCGCGGCCGGGTTGGCGCAGCCGTGCGAGAGGCTCGGCAGGCGATCGAGTCGCTGCAGGAGCTTGGGGCTGAGCTCGAGATCTCCCGCGCTCAGGCGTTGATCGAGAGCCTCACCCCGCCAGCGGTGTCGCCGGTGCGGCACGACGGGGCGCGGGCCGGGCTGACCAATCGCGAGATCGAAGTGCTGAGGCTGGTCGCGGCCGACCTGAAGAGCCAGGTCATCGCCAGTCGGCTCTCCCTGAGCGAGCACACGGTGCATCGCCACATCGCTAACATCTTTCACAAGCTCAGCGTGTCGTCGCGCGCGGCGGCAGTGGCGCAAGCAGCGCGACGGGATCTGCTGGGCTAGGCTGCCCATGGCCCGCGCGGGCCATGGGCACTCCAGGAACAAGATGACCCGCGGTGGGGATGCGGGTCGTTCTCGCGACTGCCTATACTAGGGGTCCACCGGAGGTCCACATACGGGCCTTCAGGAAGGAGACAGCATGAAGACCCTCGTGACGGCCGTGACCGCCGGCGCCCTGGTTCTGGGGGGCACGTTCACCGGCCTACATGCCCAGGGCAGTCCGCACGTGATCTCGACCCCGGCGGAGGCCAAATGGGGCCCCGCGCCGCCGTTGGTCCCGGCCGGTGCGCAGATCGCCGTCCTGGCGGGCGATCCCGGCAAGTCGGCCCCGTACACGGTGCGGCTCAAGTTTCCAGCCAACTACGCAATCCCGGCGCACTCGCATCCCACCGACGAAAACGTCGTGCTGGTCTCGGGCGAGCTCACTTTCGGTATGGGCGAGAAGCTCGACAAGAAGGCGTCGGGAAACAAGAAGCTCACGGCCGGCGGCTTCGCCCTCATGCCGGCACAGATGAATCACTTCGCGTACACCGGCAAGCAGGCGACCACCATCCTGCTTTATGGAATTGGCCCACTCGACTTCAAGTACGTGAACCCCGCGGACGATCCACGCAACGGGCCGAAGGCGGCCCGATAAGGATTTTCCGGCGCCATGCTCCCCGGAGCCCAGCTCTTCAGCGCGACTGGTCCGCGGGCCCGCCGTCGCGGGGCAGGAGGTGGAAGGCGTGGGCCGCGGCGGTGGCGTCCGCGCGGCGCTGGTGCTCTTCGCCGGCGAGCTGCCGGCGCAGGCGGTCGCTGACCGGCACCACGACGGGCATTGGACGCCAGACGAACGGTGCGCCCGTGGCGCCGTCGATCACCCGCCCCTGCTCGACGGCGAAGGCGGCGACGGGCAGCGGCAGGCCCGCGACCGCCCGCTCGAGGGCGCGGAAGGTCCCCTCGTCCTCGGGAAGGAGGAAGCTGCCGGCGCGCCGGCCCTGGGCGGCGGTGTGGAAGTGCGCCGGCACCCAGAGCACGCCGTCCAGCTGGCGCCGCTCGCAGGCGACGACGAGGAGCGCGATGACGTCGCGCAGCATGCCCAGGCCCGGGTGCTCCTGGCCGGGCAGGCGAGGGCGTGCCGGCGTGAACGGCTCGCGCGGGTTCTGCAGCAGCAGCCACTCGATGCGCAGCATCGCCAGGTCCGGCGCGCTACGACGATCGATGCGCAGGCGCAGCTCGGCCAGCAGCTCGTCGCGGTCGTCCGGACCGGCAAGCACACGCACCGTCTCGCCGCCGGCATGCTCGAGGTCGAACTCCAGCGCCGGCCGCGGGAAGCCGAGCTGGCGCAACCGCTCGAGCAGGCCGGTACGCTCGAGCATCAGCTCGAGCTGCTGGCGGGAGCAGGCGCCGAGCAGCCGTCGCGGCCGCTGCGGACCGCCGAGATTGGGCAGCAGGTCCTCGAAGGAGAGCTCCCAGTCGGGGTCGCCCGTCGGTGGCCGATCCGGCGCGAAGCGCTCTGCCGCGGGCAGCTCGCCCGCCAGCCGCCGGTAGCGCGTCAGGGTGACCTCGGCCGTGGTCGGCGGCTCGATCGCCTGGCCGCCTGGCCGCAGGCTCGAGAAGAAGCGGGCGCTGTAGCGCCAGGCATGCTGCCCGTAGCCGCCGGCGAGCAGGATCACCACCGGCACCCGGCGCTCGCGGCGGCGCGCCAGCTCGATCACCAGGCGGTCGCGCCGCAGCATGGCGGCCGGGGAGATCCGCCAATCGCCGATGGCGTCGTCGGCGGCCGGGTCGCAGCCTGCCAGGTAGTAGACCAGCCCCGGCCGCGCGGCGTCGAAGGCCGGCGGCAGGCGCCGGCGGATGGCCTCGAGATAGGTCGCGTCGTCGACGTTCGCGCCCAGCTCGACGACGGTGGCGGTCTCGCCGCGGACCTCGGTGGTGGTGCGGTTGTGCACCGAGAAGGTGTGGACGCTGCGGTCGCCCGCGAAGATGGAACGCGTGCCGTCGTCGTCATGGAGATCGAGGTCCACCACCAGGATCGGCGCGGCGAAGCCCTCCGCCCGCAGGCCGGCGATCGCCACCGCGACGTCGTTGAAGATGCAGAAGCGTTCGCCCTTGGCGGCGAAGGCGTGATGCAGGCCGCCGCCGAGGTTGGCGGCCAGGTGGCCGGAGGCCAGGGCGAGATGGCTGGCGAGCGCGGTGCCGCCGACCATGGC
Source organism: Thermoanaerobaculia bacterium (assembly GCA_035603475.1). Taxonomy (GTDB): domain Bacteria; phylum Acidobacteriota; class Thermoanaerobaculia; order Multivoradales; family UBA5704; genus JASLEW01. The sequence goes on along the minus strand of DATNKH010000692.1, from coordinate 3,450 downwards.
GCGCTGTCCCGCCATGGCGCGCTCGACGGCATGCTCGGGCAGCTCGAGGCCGAAGACCTCCAGTAGCCCGTCCGGGCGCGACAGCGAGTCGAGGTAGGCGTCGGTGTGGACGCGGCGCAGCTCGCGGAACGGGGCGAGCTCGGCGCGGTGGATGGCGCGCGGATGCAGCAGGCCGGCACTGTCGAGCGCCGACAGGACACGTTCGCCGCGCAGCGCGTCGTTGCCGGGGAGGTCCAGCTCGTAGCGCTCGCTGTAGACGAGCTCGAGAGAAGGCCCGCGCAGCCAGCCGCCCAGCCGCCGCCGGCCCCGGCGCAGCCTCTGCAACAGCGACGCCGAGGATGAGCGCACGCGGGGAGCTTACCGCGCGGGGGCGCGGGGGTGGCGGGGGAGTAGCGCCGGCGCCCCGCCGAGGGTACGCTGCTGTCGCACGGGAGGGTCGATGGGACGTGCCGAGGACGAGGGCGAGGATAGGGGCGAGAGCAACGACGGTACAGCGGAACCCGGCAGCCCCCGCGATCCCTGCGACCCCGGCGATCCGATCGAGTTGCCGATCACCGATGTCATCGATCTGCACAGCTTCCGGTCGGCGGAGGTCGCCGACGTGGTCCGCGAGTATCTGGATGCCGCCTACACCAAGGGGCTTCGCGACGTGCGGATCATTCACGGCCGTGGCATCGGCGTGCAGCGGCGCACGGTGAGGGTCGTGCTCGAGCGGGATCCCCGCGTGGTGTCCTTCGGCGATGCCGCGCCGGAGGCCGGCGGCTGGGGCGCCACCTGGGTGCGGTTGCGCTGACCGGGAGGCTCGCGGGGAGGTCGCCGCGGCAGCCCGCGGCAGACTGCGGCGACCTCCGGCGGTCAGCGGAAGAGCTTGAGGAACACCAGGTAGAGCACGAAGCCGTGGTCGGGCCCGGCCACCGGCAGGCCGACGTCGAGGGTGACCAGGGTCTGCCAGGGTCCCATCAGGCTGCCGGCCACGCCGGTGCCGGCGAGCAGGGTGTTGTGCAGGCCGGTCTCCTTGTCGGTGGCGAGGGCGGCGTCGAACAGGGTGTCGATCCGGAACAGGTCGCTGAAGTCGAAGCCGTAGCTCAGATGGCCGATGACGGCCTCGCTGGCGCGCACGGCGTTGCTGCGGTAGCCGTGGATGCGCGTGCCGCCGAAGAAGCCGAACTCGTACTTGCTGAAGCGGTCCAGGTGGTCGCCCGCGAAGTAGTTGACCTCGGCGCCGAGCTTCTGGAAAAAGGGCAGGTACCAGTTCTTGGTCGCGGTCAGGTTCCAGCGCGTGAAGTCGCGGTCGGCGGGGCTGAAATCGGGATTGCCCGGCAGCCCCCAGAGGTGCCAGCTCGAGCGCATGTTGTAGCTGTAGTGGCCCGCCAGGGTGTAGCCGCCGCGGGTGTAGCTGAGGTCGCCCGCGACCGACTGCAGCAGGTTGTTGCTGGGCAGCACGAAGTCCTTCGCGGTGTTGCTGTTGCGGCTGTAGACCGAGTCGAGCAGCCCGTACTCGATGCCCAGCTTGGCGAACTCCCCGAGGGGATGGCCGAGCTTGAGGTTGAACGTGGCGGGGCGGATCTTCAGCTCCTGGTCGACCACCTCCTTGCCCTGCTGGTAGAGGTCGTCGGTGAACGGAACGGCGATGGCGAAGAGGTCGGCGCCGGTGTCGAACCTGCTGCCGCCCAGCCGCGGCTCGGCGGCGCTGGCGATGAGCAGCGCGCCGGCGAAGAAGACGTTGACCTGCTTGCCGGAGTTCTTGAAATCGAAGCTGAAGTAGTTGACGCCGCCGAGCGGCAGCGGATAGCTCAGCGAATCGTCCACGAACAGACCGGCCAGCGCGAACAGCTTGCTCGGCGCGAAGCCCTGCTTGACGACGCGCGGGCCGCTGCCCTTCTTGACCAGGTAGCGCAGCCCCTGGTCGGTGTCGCGCACCATGGTGACGTCGGTGTCCTGGACGCTCTTCTCGCGGGCGGCGAAGTCGGGCGGGTTGACCTCGACGTGGGTGATCAGGGTCTCGCGCTCGACCAGGAAAGGCGCGTCGAGCACCGACATGATCTCCTGCGCCACCAGGTGGAGCGGCAGCACGTAGCTCTCCGCCGACCACGGCGCCGGCTGGCCCTGCCGATCGATCGGCGTGTACTCGAGCGTCTCCTCGTTCGAGATCACCTCGCCCTGCAGCCCGAGCTGCACCGCGCGGGTGCGCAGGCGGGCATAGAGCGTGCGGTCGATCCACACCGTGCCCTGGTAGAGGCGGCGGCCCGCGGCGCCGGGGCCGGCGGGAGCGAAGTCGACCACCCAGGCATCGCGGCCGGCGATCTTCTCGGTGCCGCGGAGGCGGTAGCGGTACTCGCGGGTGAACAGGATCTCGAGCGGCAGCGCCGCCGCCTTCTCCGGCTGGATGAGCGGGATCTCGGGCAGCGTCTTGCCGCGCCAGCGGACGCCGTTGAGGTAGAGCGACTCCCAGGCCCAGTCGGCGCCCTCGACGCGGCTCCAGAAGAAGGGGCCGGTGAGGGACGCCTCGACGCTGGCGGCCCCGGAGTTGGGCTGGAAGCGCAGATGGGTGGTGTTGATCGCTGTGTAGTCGTCGAGCCGCCGGTGCTGCGCTTCCTCGAACACCTGCAACCGCTTGAGGATCTCCTCGACCGGGATCTCGCGCTCCGAGGCCACGGTGAGTTTCTCGGCGACCCCCTGGCGCTCGGCGGCGGTGAGCCTCTCGATGCCGAGCACGATCACCGGGCTGGGGTCGGGGACCAGCACGTCGAGGCCGGGATGGGGCGGCGGCGTGATCTTGCTGCTGGGCGGCGCCACCGCGCCGGCGGCGAACGGAAAGCGGGTCGGCCGCCGCAGGTCGGGGTCCGCGAAGTGCAACACCGGCGCGGCGAGAGCGGGAGTCTCGGCGCCGCCTGCACCGCTAGCGCCGGCCGCGGCTGGCGCACCGGGCGCGGCGGGCAGCACGGCGATGACCCGCAAGGCGAGGTCCTTGCCGCGCACGAAGGCCCACGCCTCGGCGGCGCCGGCGGGGGCGGAGCCCGGATCGTAGGAGAGGTCGCCGGCGAACTCGCGCGCCAGCAGGGCAAGAGGATTCAGCACCGCGGCGGTGATCGCCGGGGCGCCGGGGGCGCCGGGAACGCGGGGGCCGCCTGGAGCGCCGGGGCCGCCGGGGGCCGGCGCCTCCGCGGCTCCCGGGGCGCGGAGGAGGGTCAGGTCGAAGCCGGCGGCAGCCTGGCGGGCGGCCTCGGCCAGCGCGGCGCCCGCCGGCGCCGGGGGATAGGGGAGCGCATCGAGCGCGATCGGCCGCCCGGGATCGAGCTCGTGCACCTTCTGCGCGGCGCCGGCCAGCCGCGAGGCGTCCTCCGGATCGGTGCTCAAGGCCACGAGATCGACGTATGCCGCCACCTCGGCGCCATAGAAGGCAGCGATGATCGCCGGATCGGCGGGCAGCGGGGCCGTGGCCACGTGGAC
>DATNKH010000691.1:0-2227 GCA_035603475.1 Thermoanaerobaculia bacterium | reverse complement strand
CCCCGCTCACCATCAGGAGGAGCGCGGTCGCGATCATGTAGAGGCGCAGCAACACGGATCGAGGATAGCAGGAGGCGGGTGATCTCTCCGGCGACCGGCCTGTCCTCGGATATCCTCCTCAGCGGGCTCATCCCCTCTGGCGGCGATGAGGGCAGGCAAGGAGGAGGAACGCATGGCGGAGACGCGGATCGAGAAGGACAGCCTGGGGGAGGTCGAGGTCCCTGCAGGTGCCTACTACGGGGCTCAGACGGAGCGGGCGCGGCGGAATTTCCCGGTGTCGGGGCTGCGCTTCCCGCGGCGGTTCATCGCCGCGCTCGGGGCGATCAAGCGCGAGGCGGCGGCGGTCAACGGCGAGCTCGGGCTGGTGCCCGGAGAGCTGGCGGCGGCGATCGGGCGGGCGGCGGACGAGGTCGCGGCGGGGAGGCACGACGATCACTTCCCCCTGGACATCTTCCAGACCGGCTCGGCGACCTCGACCAACATGAACGCCAACGAGGTGATCGCCAACCGCGCCGCCGAGCTGCTCGGCGCCGCGCGCGGCAGCAAGCGGGTCCACCCCAACGACCACGTCAACGCCAGCCAGTCGAGCAACGACGTGATCCCGACCGCCCTGCACGTCGCGGCCTATACCGCGGTGCGCGAGGACCTCGAGCCGGCACTGGAGCAGTTGGCCGGCGCGCTCGAGCGCCAGGCCGAGGCGCTCGACGAGGTGGTCAAGATCGGCCGGACCCACCTGCAGGACGCGGTGCCGGTGCGGCTCGGCCAGGAGTTCGGCGGCTATGCGCGGCAGGCCCGCCTTGGCCTGGCCCGCCTGGCCGCGGCGCTGCCGCGATTGGCCGAGGTGCCGCTGGGCGGCACCGCCGTCGGCACCGGCCTCAACGCCCCGCCCGAGTTCGCGCCGCGGGTGATCGCGCGGCTGGCCGAGCGCACGGGTTGTCCCTTCGTGCCGGCGGCCAACCGCTTCGAGGCGATGGCAGGCAAGGATGCCGCGGTCGAGACCTCGGGCGCTCTCAAGACCATCGCCGTCTCGCTGACCAAGATCGCCAACGACATCCGCTGGCTGGCCTCGGGTCCGCGCTGCGGCATCGGCGAGATCGCCATTCCGAGCCTGCAGCCCGGCAGCTCGATCATGCCGGGCAAGGTCAACCCGGTGATCCCGGAAGCGGTGCTGATGGTGGCGGCGCAGGTGGTGGGCAACGACGCCACGATCACGGCCGCCGGCATGGGCGGCAACTTCGAGCTCAACGTCATGATGCCGGTGATCGCCTACAACCTGCTGCAGTCGATCGAGATCCTGGCAGCCTCTTCGCGCCTGCTCGCCGACCGCTGCGTCGCCGGGATCGTCGCCAACCGCGAGCGCTGCGCCGAGCTGGTCGAGCGCTCGCTCGCCATGGTGACCGCCCTGGTGCCCAAGATCGGTTACGACGCCGCCGCCGAGATCGCCAAGGAGGCGATGCGGACCGGACGCACGGTGCGCGAGCTCTGCCGCGAGCGGCAGGTGCTCCCCGAGGCCGAGCTCGAGGAGGCGCTGGATCCCTGGTCGATGACCGAGGGCGGCATTCACGCCGGGGGGGGTGGCGGCGGGTAACGGAGGGGTATGCGACCGGAGGGCAAGGCGATAGGCATGGAGCAAGGGGAGCAAGACTCTGCAGGAGTTGTAGGCGCCTATCGCCGGATATTGCACTGCGACATGGACTGCTTCTATGCCGCGGTGCACGTGCGCGACGATCCGTCGCTGGCCGGCAAGCCGGTGGTGATCGGCGGCCGGCCCGAGTCGCGCGGGGTGGTCGCCGCCGCGAGCTACGAGGCGCGGCGCTTCGGTATCCACTCGGCGATGCCCTCCGCGCACGCTCGCCGTCTCTGCGCCGCGGTGGTCTTCGTGCCGCCGGACTTCCGCCGCTATCACCAGGAGTCGGAGAAGATCTTCGCCATCTACCGCGAGTACTCGCCGCTCGTCCAGGCGGTGTCGATCGACGAGGCGTACCTCGACGTCACCGGCCACCTGGACCGGTTCGGCAGCGCCACCGGCCTGGCGCGGGAGATCCGCCGCCGGGTGGCGGAGGAGCGGCGGCTGACGGTGAGCGTCGGCGTCGGCCCGAACCGGCTGATCGCCAAGATCGCCTCCGATTTCCAGAAGCCCGACGGCCTCACCGTGGTGCCGCCGCCGCGGGTGCAGGCGTTCCTGGATCCGCTGCCGGTACGGCGGCTCCACGGCGTCGGGCCGGCC
>DATNKH010000690.1:0-2978 GCA_035603475.1 Thermoanaerobaculia bacterium | reverse complement strand
GCGACCGCGCCGACTCGCGGCGGGTGTGCGCGCTCTATCTCGAGGGCCGCCTCGACTTCCTGTTCATCGCTCCGGAGCGGCTCAGCGTGCCTGGCTTCCCCGAGCTCCTCGCGCGCCGGCCGCCGGCCCTGGTCGCGGTCGACGAGGCGCATTGCATCTCGCAATGGGGTCACGACTTCCGGCCGGACTACCGGATGCTCGGCCAGCGCCTGCCGCAGCTCCGTCCGGCGCCGGTGATCGCGCTCACCGCCACCGCCACGCCGCTGGTCCAGGACGACATCGCCAGCCAGCTCGGGCTGCAGTCGCCGGCGCGCTTCATCCATGGCTTCCGCCGCACCAACATCGCGGTCGAGGTCGCCGAGCTCAGGCCCTCCGGCCGCCGCCAGGCGGTGCGCGCGGTGCTTGCCGATCCGGGCCGCCGGCCGGCGATCGTCTATGCGCCGACGCGCAAGGAGGCCGAGGCGCTCGGCGAGGAGCTCGGGGCCGAGCTGCGGGCCGCCGCCTATCACGCCGGCATGACCGCGGCCGCGCGCGACCGGGTGCAGGCAGACTTCCAGGCGGGGCGCCTCGAGGTGATCGTGGCGACGATCGCTTTCGGCATGGGGATCGACAAGGCCGACATCCGCACGGTCATTCACACCGGCCTGCCTGGCAGCCTCGAGGGCTACTACCAGGAGATCGGGCGCGCGGGCCGGGACGGGCTCCCCTCGCGGGCCATCCTGCTCTACTCCTTCGCCGACCGCCGCACCCACGAGTTCTTCCACGGCCGCGACTACCCGGAAGTCCACGTGCTGGAGGAGATCTGGCGGTCGCTGACCGCCGAGCCGCAAGCCATCGATCGGCTGCGCCGCCGCGTCGGTCTCGACGAGGAGGTGTTCGACAAGGCCTTCGAGAAGCTGTGGATCCATCGCGGCGCGCGCGTCGACGGTGAAGACCAGGCGGTGCGAGGCGAGGCCGGCTGGGTGGCGCCGTACGTCGCGCAGCGCGAGCACAAGCTCGCCCAGCTCGCCCAGATGGCGCGGCTCCCGGAATCGCATTCGTGCCGCATGCTGCACCTGGTGCGCCACTTCGGCGACCAGGAAGACGACGGCAGGGCGTGCGGCTCCTGCGACATCTGTGCGCCCGAGGCCTGCCTGGTGCGGCACTTCCGCCGCCCGACGGCGGTGGAGGAAGAGGTGCTGCGCCACCTGCTCGAGACGCTGCGCGGGCGCGGCGGCCAGAGCGCCGGCCAGCTCTTCCGCGAGTGCGCCGCCGGCCCGGCGCTGCAGCGCAAGCAGTTCGAGCTGCTGCTCGAAGGGCTCAGCCGCGCCGGCCTGGTGCGGGTGCAGGAGGATTCTTTCGCCAAGGACGGCAAGACGATCCGTTTCCTGCGGGTCGGCTTGACGGGCGAGGGGTATCAGGGCGAGCCCGACTCCCTGCTCGCCGCGATCGAGATTGCCGAAGAGCCGGCCCAGGCGCCGCGCCGGCGCGGCCGCCGCCGCGGCGCGGCCGCTGCGTATCCGGGCGCACCAGGCATGGGGGCGGCGGAGGCGGGGCCACTGGGGGCGCCGGACGACCTCGGGCGCCTCGACCGCCGCGGCCGCCGGATCGGACACGGCCGCGGCAAGGGAAGCCGGGCCGCGGTAGGCTCCGACGGCCGGTCTGCCGGGAAGCGTCCCGCCGCCGCCGCCCGGCCAGCCAGCGCCGACGCCGTGCCCGCCCACCTCTGGGTGGCGTTGCGAGCCTGGCGGTCCGCCGAAGCCAAGCGCCGCCGCGTCCCGGCCTTCCGCATCCTCTCCGACCGCGTGCTCATCGCCGTCGCCGCCGAGCGTCCGCGCGACGAGGAGGGCCTCCTGGCCATCTCCGGCATCGGCCCCACCATCGTCAGCAAGTACGGCGATGCCCTCCTCCGCCTGGTCGGCGGCGAGGGGGCATGAATCGCCGACGGGCTGCTGCGGCTCATGTTCCCAACTCGTCGGCTGTAGGTGCCTCGAATTGGCTTATCCAGCGGTCAAGGTCTGACTCCTTGACGTGGAAGGTATCTGGGGGCAATCGTTCATTGCGTTGCTTCAGGCGACGCAGAAGCTCATCGCGCGGCACGTCCAGAAAATACAACTTGGTCTGTGCGCCAAGTGCCTTTGCCCTGGCGCGATATTCATCCCGTTCCTTGCGGGTCCAAAAACCATTTTCAAGAATTACATCAACACCCAGGCGCAGTGCCTGCTCGGCAGTCTCCAATTGAATCGTCTCGATGATCGTCCGCTTCTCTTCGTCGTAACCGTTGCCTACGATGCGGGCCATCCACTCGTCAGGAGTGAGATGCAGTGAAGGATGTTGTTCTTCAAGTTGCCTGGCGAGTGTTGACTTGCCGGAGCCTGGCAGACCGCAAATGAGATGAAGGGTTGGCATAGTCTCGCGCCGGGAGCGGTACGCGGCGCGTATCAGGGCTTGCTCGTATCCCTCAAGACGATGGCTCTCGTCGCCCGTTCGATCAGGTTCTTCTCGATGACCGCCCACTGGCCGTGCGCCTTGCTCGAGGACACGGTCCGCTCGTGCGGACGGTCAGTGACGCTATCGGCCCCCAGGACCCGCGTCAACCCCCGCGAGAGGCCATGAGCGGGCCTTCGGCTTCCCGCGGTGTCGCCGGTGGGTACTGGGTCGAAGTGACCCAGGGTCGACGGGTGTGGCCGCACTGAGCCCCGAGGCGCCTCGTATAAACTCCCCGCCATGGTGCGTCGTGACGCAGACGGAGGATGGCCGAAGAGGCCGGCGTCTGCACGCTGCGTGTCTCCAGCGGGTGCAAGTCCCGCCTCGGTAAGCGCCGGTGCGCCGAGTAGCAGGCCCCAGGCGAGCGGGGGGGTCTTCGAGGCGGACTTCTTGCCCGTCTCGTACGGCTTCCGGCCCCAGCGGAGCGCGACGGCGGCCCTGGAGACGCTGAGGAAGCTCGGCGCCAAGGGGCACCACGTGCTCGACGCCGACATCCGCGACTACTTCGGGAG
>DATNKH010000689.1:0-8438 GCA_035603475.1 Thermoanaerobaculia bacterium | reverse complement strand
CCCCGTGAGCGGCCACGACATCACGATCATCGCCGAATCAAAGGGCTCACTCGGAGCGCCGGTGAACAAGGAGCGGACGCGACACGCCAAGCAGCAAGTCAGCGCCACCCGCGCTCGCATCGGCGCAGCCCCTGCCGGCCTGGCCCTCGCCTTCTGTTCATCGCTGTTTTTTAGCCTCCAGGGAAAGGAGGCCGCCTGCGAGGTGATCGATCCACCGGCTGAGCCGGGCGATGCCGACCTCGTGCTCACACCTCACCTGGTCTGGCGGATGGCTTATGGGAAGGCCCTGCGCTTCGTCGGCCTGGATGGCGCGTCACGCCAGATCGAGCGGGGTGAGCCGGCAACCGCGCTGTCCCCGATGTATGACCGTGAGCGCTCTCAGGAAGAGTCGGATGGGCGGAGGCGGCAACGAGCGGCGATGGCGCGGGAGGCCTTTGGCGCCGAGTTACTCCTGGACGTTGGGCCATGTGCCGTTGGCATCGATCCGCAGATCATGGGCCTGCTGCGAGAGTCTGGCATCTCCGAAGGCACGGACGAACTGTTGTCGAAGTTCACAGCCGCCCGGAGGCGTGACACCGAAGGCCGAGAGACTCAGTCATTCTTGAGCCGTCTGGGGCTTGGATGCATCTTCTACGACGAACTCGACCAGTTGGCGCGGGGGTAGCCCACACAGGAGCGTAGGCGCCAGCTCGGCGGCGAGCACTCGGGCCTGCTCCGCAAAGCGGAACGTCCCCAGGATGCGCCGCTCCGGTAGGTAGCTATCGAAACATCGCGATCTCTTCATCCTCTCCGACGTGACCCGCGACTCGATACGGCCGGGTTCGAGCCGGCGCCCGCGAAACCTCCGGGGGGGTGTTCGCCGGTGGCCGCCGAAACACTGACCTCCGAACGAGAAAGGAAAGAAGTCGGCAGCAGGTGGGCATGCGTCGAGCAGCTGGACGATCGATCGCGCGCGAAAGTTTCGGGGGAAGAGGGCCGCTAGCAATATTCGCCGGCGGTGCGGTCGCCGGACCGCGATGCGGGCGGCCGCCGTGGTCGTCGTGGGTGGCGAGGGAGAGGACGATGAAGTCGCGAGGGCGGGTTGTGAACTCGTAGGGATCGTACAGGTTTGCAACGCGGTTGCGGCTGCCGCGGGGGGTCCCTTCTTAGTCGGCGGGGTCGCCACGCAGCCAGACTGGGGAGCGGCTCATCGCGACTCCCAGGGCCGCGGGCGGTGAGAGAGTCTCCGCGACCATCCCTCATCCGTTGCTGCGCACGGGGACCAGGGGCATAGGACCACGCTGCGCGCCAGGGTGGCTAACTTCCGTGGTCCAAATTTGGTCCATTGCTGCAGACTCCTGCGCGAACCTCCAGGCACCGTGGCGCACCCACAAGTTGCTGGTCCTGCTGGGCTTCCGGTGCCCGGTGGAGTCTGTTTAAGCGGACTTTTAAGCTCGTGCGTAGGGCTGCCTCGAGCGCGAGCCCGCGCCGCCGGTCGTGCCCCCTTTCGGCGGCCGGGCAGTGCCCCGAAACATTCCCACCGTAGCGGCGTAGGACCTATAGCAGCCAGCAGCGTACCGTCCGGCGGGCAAGCCCCCGCGGAGCAACCGACATGCCCATGTCACCGACCGATTCCCCGACAACTCGGAAGCCGCTCCGGCTGTGGCCCGGCGTCGCCGCCGCGGTGCTGTTGTGCGTGGTGAGGTACCTCATCCCCGCGGTCGTGCCCAGGGCCTTCCTCTTCGGGGTGATGGGCGGCTTCGTCTGCGTGTTGGCGATCGCCGTGTGGTGGGTCTTCTTCAGCCGGGCGCCATGGTTCGAGCGCCTGGGCGCCGTCGCCCTGGCGATCGTCGCGCTGGTCGCGACGAAGCGCATCGTCCACGTGTCGGTGGCGACGGGGATGATGGGGATGATGTTCATGTTCTACGCCATCCCGGTCCTGAGCGCCGCCTTCGTCGCCGGCGTGGTGGCCAGCCGCCGCCTCTCGAACGGGCTGCGGCGCGCCGCGATGGCCGCGGCCATCCTGCTCGCGTGCGGAGCGATGACGCTCCTGCGGACCGACGGCATCACCGGCGGCACCGGTTCGCTGTGGGCCTGGCGCTGGACGGAGACGCCCGAGCAGCGGCTCCTGGCCCAGGCCGGCGACGAACCGGCGGTCCCGCCGGCTGCGGCAGCCACGGCGACTTCCGGGCAGCGGCCGGCGGCCCACGCCGGTGCCGTGCCGGCGGCGCTCGTCTCGACTCCGGCGGCCGCGGTGGGAGGTGCGGAATGGCCCGGCTTCCGCGGACCGGGGCGCGACGGCGTCGCTCGCGGCGTGCATATCGCCACCGACTGGTCCGGGTCGCCGCCGGTCGAGATGTGGCGCCGGCCGATCGGACCAGGCTGGTCGTCCTGCGCGGTCCGCGGCGACCTCCTCTACACCCAGGAGCAGCGGGGCGACGAGGAGGTCGTGTCCTGCTACCGGGTGACCACCGGCCAACCGGTGTGGCGCCACGGCTACCCGGTCCGCTTCTGGGAGTCGAACGGCGGCGCCGGTCCGCGCGCGACGCCGACCCTGAGCGACAGCCGCGTCTACACCATGGGCGCGACCGGCATCCTGAACGCGCTCGACGCCGGCAACGGCGCCGTCGAGTGGTCGCGCAACGTGGCGTCCGACACCGGCACGAAGGTCCCGATGTGGGGCTTCGCCAGCTCGCCGCTGGTGGTCGACGACGTCGTCATCGTCGCCGCCATCGGCAAGCTCGTCGCCTACGACCGCGCTACCGGCGCTCCTCGCTGGTCCGGCCCCACCCACGGCGGCAGCTACAGCTCGCCCCAGCGAGCCACGATCGACGGTGTGGCGCAGGTGCTGCTGCTGAGCGAGGTCGGCGCGACGAGCGTCGCACCGGCCGACGGCAAGGTGCTCTGGGAGCACAAGTGGGCAGGATTCACCATCGTGCAGCCGGCGCTGATCGCGGACGGCGACGTCTTGATCAGCACCGCCGGCGCCACCGGCGGGCTCGGCATCCGCCGCCTCGGGATCGCGCACGGGGCCGGCGGCTGGACCGTGCGCGAGCGCTGGACGTCGGACGGGCTGTGTCCCTACTTCAACGACCTCGTCGTGCACCGGGGCCACGCCTACGGCTTCGACGGCAGCGGCCTCGCGTGCGTCGACCTCGAGCACGGCACGCGCAAGTGGGAGGGCGGAAGCTATGGCAACGGCCAGCTCGTCCTGCTGCCCGACCAGGACTTGCTGCTGGTGGTGTCGGAGGAGGGTGAGCTGGCGCTGGTCAGGGCGACCCCCGACAAGTTCACGGAGGTCGCGCGATTCCCGGCCATCAAGGGCAAGACCTGGAACCATCCGGTGCTGGTCGGGGACACACTGCTGGTACGCAACGGCCAGGAGATGGCCGCGTTCCGGCTGGCTCCGGCGCGCCGCTGATCCCGCGAGGGACCCTCGCTGGATACTGACCCACTCCCCGACGCCTTGACGCCGTTGGAACTTCCCGGGTGGCGCCACGTATGCTAGAGAGCCTGGATGTGGTGCGGATGCACATGAGAGGCTTCGGCGGATTCCACAGAGTGCGGCGCTCGCGGGCGGTCAAGTGGGTCGCCTGCGTGCTGGCCGTCATGGCCGGCGCCGGGACCGGCGCCGGCCTCCTGCGGGCCGACTGGCCCTCCTGGCGCGGTCCGCACCAGGACGGCGTCGCTACCGACGTCGACCTGGTCGCGAAGTGGAGCCCGACGGGCGAGAACCTGGTGTGGCGGGCCGACCTGGTCGGCCGCTCGACGCCGGTCGTCGTCGGCGGCAGGGTCTGCGCCAACGGCCGCGTCGGCACCGGGGCCACCCGCCAGGAGAGCGTGGCCTGCTTCGATGCGGCCACCGGGCGGAAGCTCTGGGAGCACCACCTCGACGTCTATCTCACCGCGATCCCCTTCAGCCGCGTCGGCTGGGGCAGCCTCACCGCCGACCGCGAGACCGGCAACGTCTATGCGCTGGGGGTGGGCGGCCTGCTGTACTGCTTCGCACCCGACGGCAAGGTGGTCTGGTCGCGAGCGCTGACCGAGGAGGCCGGGCTCATCTCCGGCGTCGGCGGCCGCACCCACACGCCGCTGGTGGACGAGGACCGGCTGGTCGTCAGCTTCGTCAACGCCGGCTGGGGCGAGCAGGGGGCGCCGCGCCACCGCACGTTCGCGTTCGACAAGCGCACCGGAGAGCTGCGCTGGGTCTCGACGCCCGGCGAGGCGCCGCAGGACACCAACATCCAGACCTCGCCGGTGGTGGCCGAGATCGGCGGCCGGCGCCTGCTCATCGAAGGCGAGGCCGACGGCTGGGTCCATGCTCTCCTGGCGCGCACCGGCGAGAAGGTCTGGAGCTTCCATCTCAGCAAGGGCGCTTTCAACAACACCGTCGTGGTCCACGACAAGGTGATCTACGCCTCGCACGGCGAGGAGAACCTGGACACCGGGCTCATGGGGCGGGTGGTGGCCATCGACGGCTCCGGCACCGGCGACGTGACGCGCACCCACGAGCTCTGGCGCAACGACGAGCTGATCTCGTCCTTCCCATCCCCCGTCTACCACGACGGGCTGCTCTACGTCGTCGACAACTCGGCGGCCCTGGCGGCCCTGGACGCCGCCTCCGGCAAGATCCTCTGGCGGCACAAGCTCGGCACCATCGGCAAGGCGTCGCCGGTGTGGGCCGACGGCAAGCTGTACGTCGCCGAGGTGAACGGCCGGTTCGACATCTTGAAGCCGAGCCGCTCCGGCGTCGAGGTGCTGGACGAGGAGCGGCTGCGCGCCGCCGACGGCAGCCGCTTCGCCGAGATCTACGGCGCGCCGGCGGTGGCCTACGGGCGGATCTACTTCGCCGCCGAGACCGGTCTGTACTGCCTGGGCGACAAGTCGCGGCCCCTGCGGACGGAGCCAACCGAGCGGGCAGAGCGGGCAGAGCGGGCAGTGCGGGCGGCAGCCGCGGCGCCGGCAGCGCCGGCCGATCCGAATGCGGCCCCTGCCGCCACGTCTTCCCGCGGCGCCGGCGCCGTCCACCTGCTGCAGGTCGTGCCTGCCGAGGTCCTGATCCGGCCGGGCGAGCCGGTGCGCTTCCGCGCCGTGGCCGCGGACGGCGCGGGCCTGCCGGTGGCGGTGCCGGGCGGCCCGGCGGCGGTGCAGTGGTCGCTCTCGGGCGTCACCGGCACTCTCGACGCGGCAGGCGCCTTCGTCCCGGATCCGGGCAAGGGCTTCCAGACCGGAGAGATCGTGGCCCGGCTCGGCGACCTGACCGCCAAGGCGCGGGTGCGCGTGGTGCCGCCCCTGCCCTGGACGATGGACTTCAAGGCGCTGGCGCCCGCCAGCTCGCCGCCCGGCTGGATCGGCGGTGCGAGGTTCGCGGTGAAGGAGACCCGGTGGGGCAAGGTGCTCGCCAAGGCGCCGGTGCGAGTCGGGTTGCAGCGCTCCAACGCCTACATCGGCCCGGCGATGCAGCACGACTACACGGTGCAGGCCGATCTGCTGGGCGCCCAGTCGGGCTTCGTGCGTCCCGACATGGGCTTGATCGCGAGCGGGTACGTCCTCGACCTGATGGGCGCCAACCAGCGGCTCCAGCTGCGCGCCTGGGACACCGAGCTGCGGCTGGTGCAGGAGGTGGAGTTCAAGTGGGACCCGGACGCCTGGTACACGATGAAGCTGCGCGCCGACACGCAGGGCGCCGAGGGCCTGATCCGCGGCAAGGTCTGGCGGCGCGGCGAGCCCGAGCCCGCCGCCTGGACGGTGACCGCCCACGACCCGCGGCCGGTGCGCAGCGGCAGCCCGGGACTCTATGGCTACTCGTCGGTGGAGATCCTGTTCGACAACCTGAGCGTGACGCCGAACCGGTGACGGCTGGCCGGCGTGCATGGCGTGAACGGCATAATGGCGTGATCGCGTGACGAGGTGACCCCGTGACGGAGCGAGCGATGATCTGCAACCGAGCGGTCTCCGCGGCCGTCGTCACCCTGCTCATGGCGGCCGGCGTGCAGCCGCTGCCGGCCGCGCCTGGAGCTGTCGCCGCCGCCGCCCCGGCGCCGCCACCCGCTGCCGCCGGCACCGCCGCGGCGGCCCCCGCGCCGGCGCCGGCCCGAGATCAAGCGGGCGAACCGGCCGTGCGGGCGATGTACGGCGGCACCCCTTCCCGCAACATGGTCTCGGGCGCGACCCATCTGCCCAGCCGCTGGGATCCGGTGACCGGTCTCAACGTCAAGTGGACGGCCAACCTGGGCTCGCAGAGCTACGGCGGGCCGCTGGTGGCCGGCGGCAGGGTGTACGTCGGCACCAACAACCAGGAGCCGCGCGACCCGAAGATCGTCGGCGACCGCGGCGTGCTCATGGCCTTCCGCGCCGCCGACGGCCACTTCCTCTGGCAGGCGGTGCACGAGAAGCTGAGCCAGGGCAAGGTCAACGACTGGCCGCTGCAGGGGATCTGCTCGACGCCGGCCGTCGATGGCAACAGCCTCTACTACGTCTCCAACCGCGCCGAGCTGGTCTGCGCGCGCACCGCGGGCCGGGAGGCCGGCGCGGGCGGCGCGGACTTCGTCTGGAAGCTCGACATGATCGGCCAGCTCGGCATCTACCCGCACAACCAGGCGGCGAGCAGCCCGCTGGTGATCGGCGACCTGGTCTACGTGGTCACCGGCAACGGCGTCGACGAAGGGCACGTCAACCTCCCGGCGCCGGAGGCCCCCAGCTTCCTTGCCGTGGACAAGCGCACCGGCAAGGTGGTGTGGCAGAGCTCGCTGCCGGGCCGCAAGATCCTGCACGGCCAGTGGTCGAGCCCCTCCTACGGCGTCCTCGACGGCAAGCCGCAGGTGCTCTTCCCCGGCGGCGACGGCTGGCTCTACGCCCTGGAGCCGCTGACCGGCAAGGTCATCTGGCGCTTCGACTGCAATCCGAAGGACTCCGTCTACACCATCGGACCCGGCTCGACGCGCAACAACCTGCTCGCCATGCCGGTGATCGTCGGCGACATGGTCTATCTCGCGGTCGGCGAGGACCCGGAGCACGGCGAAGGGATCGGCCACCTCTGGGCGCTGCGGCCGAAGGGCGAGGGCGACCTCACCGGCAAGGCGCTGGTGTGGCACCGCGGCGGCGAGGACTTCCATCGCAGCCTCTCGACCGTGGCGGTGAAGGACGGACTGCTGTTCACCGCCGACTTCTCGGGCTACGTCTACTGCCTGGACGCGGCGACCGGCAAGCCCTACTGGGTCTACAACTCCTACGGCGCGATCTGGGGGTCGCCCCTGGTCGCCGACGGCAAGGTCTACATCGGCAACGAGGATGGCGACGTCGCCGTGCTGCGCGCGGCGCGCCAGCTCGAGGTGGTGAGCAAGGTGAACATGGGCAGCGCCGTCTTCTCGACCGCCGTGGCGCAGGACGGCGTCCTCTACATCGCCTCGCGCTCGAAGCTCTTCGCCATCGCCGAAGGCATTCCGGCGAAGAAAGCGGCCGCCGCGGCCGCGGCACCGTGACGGCGATCCTCGAGACCTCGCTCGCCGCGGCGGTGACCGCGGCCCGCCGCCGCCTCGACGAGCACGTGCGCGAGATCGTCGGCTGGCACTTCGACCCGGCGACCGGCACGCCCTTCTGGCTCGACCACGCCCGGGGCCTCGACTTCGATCCGCGGCGCGAGATCGGCGGCTACGACGACCTGCGGCTGCTCGGCCATTTCCAGGACGAGTGGCTGCGCGGCGGTCCCATCCGGCGCTGGGTGCCGCGCGCTCTCGCCGACCGGCCGATCGCGGTCTTCGAGACCGGCGGCTCGACCGGGCTGCCCAAGTCGCGCATCAACGTCGAGGACTTCCGGATCGACTACGAGCAGCTCTCCGACCGCCTTCCCGAGGCGGGCTTCCCGCGCGGCGCCGACTGGCTGATGCTGGGACCGACCGGGCCGCGGCGGCTGCGCCTGGCGATCGAGCACCTGGCCCAGCATCGCGGCGGCATCTGCTTCCTCGTCGATCTCGACCCGCGTTGGGTGAACCAGCTGATCCGCGACGGCCGGCCCCGCGAGCTCGAGGCGTACAAGCGTCACGTCGTCGAGCAAGGACTCGCGCTGCTGCGGGCCCACGCCAGCATCCGCTGCCTGTTCACCACGCCGAAGCTGCTCGCGGCGCTGGCCGAGCGCGTGGCGCTGCCGCGGCTGGGCATCCGCGGCGTCTTCTGCGGCGGCACCGAGATGAGCCCGCAGTTCCACCGCTTCGCCTGCGAGGAGCTGGTCCCCGGAGCCACCTTCTACCCGGTCTACGGCAACACCCTGATGGGTCTCGCCTGCCCGGCGCGGCCCGCCGCGGCCGGCCCCGCCGGGCCCGCCGGGGAGAGTGCCGGCGGCCCGCCGGAGCGTACCGAGCCCGCCCACCGGGGAACCGGCGAGACGGGCGCGGAGGCCGGCGCCGCGGCGCGCTGGGCAGTCACCTACTACGCGCCGCAGCCGCGCGCCGTGCTCGAGGTGG
>DATNKH010000688.1:0-2035 GCA_035603475.1 Thermoanaerobaculia bacterium | reverse complement strand
GCTGGCCCTCGACCTTCGCCGGGTGATCCTGGTCGGGCATTCGCTGGGCGGCCCGGTGGCGCTCGCGGCGGCGGAACGGTTACAGGGCCGCGTCGTCGCAGTGGTGGGCATCGACACCTTCCACGACGTCGAGCGGCGGCTCGACCCGGCACGGGTGCAGGACCTGGTGGGACGGTGGGAGAAGGACTTCGCCGGCAGCGCCAAGCAGCTCCTGGAAGCCGTGCTGCCCAAGGACTGCGATCCCGCGCTCCGGGACCGCCTGCAGGCCCAGCTCGCCGCGGCGCCGCCCGAGATCGCCCTGGCGCTGCTGCGCGCCCAGTTCGACAACGATCTGGCCGCGGCCTTCGAGCGCGTCCACGTCCCGATCCGGGCGATCAACACGACGCAGCCGACCAACCTGGCGGCCGGCCGCCGCCACGCCGCG
Organism: Thermoanaerobaculia bacterium; assembly: GCA_035603475.1. GTDB lineage: Bacteria > Acidobacteriota > Thermoanaerobaculia > Multivoradales > UBA5704 > JASLEW01. Next base: position 1,611 of record DATNKH010000688.1, on the reverse strand, counting down.
GATTTCGCCGTCGTCGACCTCGCCGCGATGCAGCTCGGCCACTTCCCGATGCTGACCGCACCCGACCTCTTCGACCAGAAGCTCGCCGAGACCCTGGCCGGCCTTGGCGTCGCCGGCGGCGCGCTGGGACCGGCGACGAAGCCTTCCCCATCGCCAAAGCCTCGCCGTACCGAGGCCGCCGAGCCACCGGCGGGGAATGCTCCCGGACGTCGCGGCGGCGGGTGAATCCAGATGATCCATGCGCTGACGTTCGTCTTCCTCGGATGGGTCGCCCTCGCGGCCGCGGCGAGGCCGGCGGCGACGGGTTTCCTGGCGCGCACTCTGGTGCTGGGCGAGCGCGAGGTCCATTACCAGGTCTACGTTCCGGCGGCGTATACGCCGCGTCGGAGCTGGCCCCTGGTGCTCTTCCTCCATGGCTCGGGGGAGCGCGGCGCCGACAACCTGGCGCAGCTGCGGGAAGGCCTGGCGCCGGCGATCCGCGCCCACGCGCACTGGTTCCCGCTGCTCGCCGTCTTTCCCCAGGCACCGGCAGGCGCGCGCTGGCGGGATGCGACCGAGCAGGACGTGATGCGCATCGTCGACGCGGCCGCGGCCGAATGGAACACGGATCGCGACCGCACCTATGTCGTGGGGATATCGATGGGAGGGTACGGCGCGTGGCAGCTGGCGATGGACCATCCCGATCGCTTCGCCGCCGTCGTGCCGGTGTGCGGCGGCGTCCTGCCGCCGCCGCGCGAGCCGGAGCTGCTGGGCGTCGAGGTCCCCGCTCCCGCGGGCGACCCCTATGCGCAGATCGCGCAGGCCGTCGCCAGGCTGCCGATCTGGATCTTCCACGGCGCGGAGGACCCGGTGGTTCCGGTCGCCGAAGCGCGCCGCATGGTCAAGGAGCTTGCGGCGCGCGGCGGTGCGCCGCGCTACACCGAATACCCCTTCGTCGGTCACGACGCCTGGGACCCGACCTTCAACTCGCCGGACCTGTGGGATTGGCTCCTGCGGCAGCGGCGTCCTCAGGCCGAGCGGCCGAGGTAGGCCCTGAGGCGGGGGGCTGCCGACTGGAAGGGGCGGCGGGTGAGGGCGTTCTGGGCTTGCCAGCGCTCGGCGACCCCAAGCTCGACGAGGAAACGTGCTTGGCGGCTTTCCCAGATGGCGATGGGCTCGCCGTCGCGGAACAGCACGCGGTTGCCGGCGAGGGCGGGCAGGCGATCGCCCGGAGTGACGATCCCGACCAGGTTCAGCGGATCGGCGGCGCTCACCGACACCAGGGTGCCGCGGCGCGGTTCCCGCCGCACCGCTCGCAGGCGGCCGACCGCCTCCGGCAGGGCGAACTGCTCGCCCGAGAAACCGTCCACGAAACGGCCGCCGCGGATCTCACCGCGGGCTTCCAGCCGGCGATAGGCGCGCAGCAGGTCCCGCCAGGGCGGCATCAGCGGCTCCCGCTCGAGCAGCCGGCGGAAGACCACTCCATAGCGGCGCAGCAGTGCCCAGGCGGCAGCCTCGAGCGCCGCCTGCGGAGTCCCCGAGGCGGTGAACGCGGAGCCCGGGGCGGGATCGGGCGCGGTACTCGCGTCGGCACCGGCCGGCCTCGTCGCGGCCGTCGCCACTGGCCGCAGC
>DATNKH010000687.1:0-4552 GCA_035603475.1 Thermoanaerobaculia bacterium | reverse complement strand
GACGTGCCGCCGCTGCGCAAGCAGGCGCTGCTGCAGGAGGCGCTGCCCGACCGCGGGCTGTCGGTGCTGTCGATCCTGCGCAGCCGGCAGCTGGTGATCGACCGTCTGCGGCCCTTCCGCCCCCTCGCCGCCAACAATCAGCTGAACTGACGCGCCGGCGGCCGCCCGCGTGCTCTCGATCCGCGACCCAGTCCACGGCTTCATCCGGGCGGACCCGCTGGAAGCGGCGCTGATCGCCGCCCGCCCTTTCCAGCGGCTGCGGTTCATCCACCAGCTCGGCTTCACGTTCCTGGTCTTTCCCGGCGCCGAGCACAGCCGCTTCAGCCATGCGCTGGGGGCCATGCACCTGGCCGGCCGGGTCTACGACGCGCTGTGCGGCAAGGGGGACGGCCTACTGCCCGCGGGATCGTCCGCGCCGGAGCGCCGGCTGGTGCGGGCCGCGGCGCTCCTGCACGACCTCGGGCACGCGCCGTTCAGTCACTCCGCGGAGGAGGCGTTCGAGGACTCTCTCGATCACGAGGAGATGACCCGGCGCCTGATCGCGCTGCCGGAGATCGAGCACGCCTTCGCGCGCCACGGCGAGGGCTTCGAGCCGGCGGACGTCATCCGCCTGCTCGCCGGCTCTCACGATCCGCGGGCCACCCCCAGCCGGCGGCTCCTGGCACAGGTCGTCTCGGGGGAGCTCGACGTCGACAAGATGGACTACCTGCTGCGCGACGGCCTCTACTGCGGCGTGCGCTATGGCAGCTACGACCTCGAGCGGCTGCTCGACACCATGCTGCCGCTCGAGGATCCGGCGAGCGGTGAGTGGGGGATCGGCGTCGAGGAGGGTGGAGTGCACGCCCTCGAGGCGCTGGTGATGGCGCGCTACTACATGTTCACCCAGGTCTACTTCAACGTCACCGGCAAGGCGCTCGAGCTGCACTTCAACGCCTGGCTCGAAGAGAACGGCTGGCGATGGTCCGCCGAACCGGAGCGCTTCCTCGACGAGGACGACGTCTCGACCTGGACGACGATGCGCCGCTCGCGGAGCCCGCACGCCCGGGCGGTGGTGGCGCGGGAGCATTTCCCCCTGGCCTTCGAGACGCGCGAGCACCTGGGCCGCGATGAGAAGGACCGCTTCGAGGCGCTGCTGCCAGGGCTGAGCGAGCGCTTCGGCGCCGGCAACCTGCTGGTCTCCAACTCGGCGAAGGATCCCCACCGCATGGGCAAGAGCCGCAGCCGCGTCCTGGTGCGGCGCTTCGACGGCTCGCTCGAGCCCATGGAGCGGTCCAGCCAGTTCATCCGTCACCTGGCGCGCATCGACCGCTACCGGGTGTACACGCCGGCGCCGCTGCGCGAAGCGGTGGCGGCGGCGCTGCGCGAGCGGTGGGAGACGCCTCCGGACGCCTCCGGGGTAACCCTCCGATCCGGGCCTGGCGAGTAGAACCTTCCTCTGACCTCGCTTTGGGCGAGCCGCTCGTGGTCGATCGAGGGCGGCGGACTGCGGGCGCCTCGCCCAAAGCTCGGCAGAGGAAGGTTCTACTCGCCAGGCCCTCTCGTCCACCCTCTACGGCCACCAGGCTCTTCGGCGATCATTGGGCGACTTCGGAGGTCGGCCGACCCCGAATCGTTCACCGGCTCTCGGAGCTGGAACCGCCCAGCAGGTCGGCCAGGGCCTCGGGGAGGTCCGGGTGGCGGAAGCGGTAGCCGGCGGCGAGCAGGCGGCGGGGGTGGGCTCGCTGGCCGCCGAGGAGGACTGCCGCCAGCTCGCCGAGGGCGAGGTGGAGGACCGGGGCCGGGACCGGGAGGATGCTCGGGCGGTGGAGCTGGCGGCCGAGGGCGCGGGCGAAGTCGCGGCTCTGGACCGGCCGCGGAGCGCAGAGATTGAAGGGGCCGCTGGCGGCTGCGGTCGCGAGCAGGAAGAGGATGGCGCCGACCTCGTCGGCCATATGGATCCATGGGAACCACTGGCGGCCGCCGCCCAGCGGTCCGCCGAGACCGAGGCGGAAGGGCGGCAGCATCTTGGCCAGGGCGCCGCCTTCGCGGTCGAGCACGACGCCGGTGCGCAGCACCACGCGCCTGACCCCGAGCGTCTCGACCTCGGCGGTGGAGGCCTCCCAGGCGATCGCGGCCTCGGCGAGGTAGTCGCCTCCCGGCGGGTGGTCCTCCCCGATCTCCTGGCCGCCGGTGTCGCCGTAGTAGCCGATCCCGGAGGCCTGCACCACCACGGCCGGCGCGCGCCGTTCCCCGGCGGCCAGCCGCACCGCGTCCACCACCGCCCGCCCGGCGTCCACCCGGCTGGCGCGGATGCGGCGCTTGCGCTCCTCGGTCCATCGTCCGGCGGCGATCGCTTCTCCGGCCAGGTTGATCACCGCTGAGCCGACCTCGAGCAGCGTCTCCCAGCCTGCCGCCGTACGGCCGTCCCAATGCGCCGCGCGCACCCCGGCGGGCAGCCCCCGCACCCGCGCCGGATCGCGCGACAGCACGACGACGTCGTTCCCCTCGGCCGCCAGGGGGGCCGCGACGGCCATGCCGATCAGCCCCGAGCCACCCGTGATCACCACTCGCATGCCGCATCGCCCTCCAAGCGCGATCGTACACGCTCGCCCGCTATACTACCGGCGGCCGCTTGGGTAGTGGATCAGTCTCCCGCTGTCTCCCTTTGGGCGAGGGGCTGGGACTGCAGGGACGGAAGACTTTGGCCCCTCGCCCAAAGGGAGACAGAGGGAAACTGATCCACTACCCAGTACCCAGATCCGCAGGCGCGTTGCGATGTCGCTCGACCCTCCTCCAAGACCGTCCCGTCGCGAGTCTCCGGCCGCGCCGGCCGGCGCGCGGGAGCTGCGCATCGCCGGCAGGTTGGTGCAGCCCCAGCTCAACCGCATCGCCGGTGCGGAGCCGCATTCGTCGATCCAGGTCGAACCGAAGGTGATGGAGGTGCTGCTCTGCCTGGCCGATGCCCCCGGCGAGGTGGTCTCGCGCGAGACCCTGCTCGACCGGGTCTGGCAGGGCGCCTACGTCAGCGACGACGTGGTGACCCGCTCGATCGGCCAGCTGCGCCGCATCTTCGGCGACGACATGGAGCGGCCGCGCGTGATCGAGACCATCCGCAAGCGCGGCTACCGGTTGCTCGCCGTACCCGAGACGGCGCCCGTGGGGGCCGGTCGGCGCTCGGGACGGTCCGGCCGGCGCGCCGGCCTGCTGGCGGCCGCCGCGGCGGCGACGGCGCTCGCCGCCGGCGCGCTCTGGCTGGCGGGGCGGCCGGCGGGCCGCGGCGGATTCGCTGCGGCGGCGTCGCGCGCTGTGCGCCTGCTGCCCGTCGCCGGCGTGCCGCCCAACGCCCTCCGCCCGGCGATCTCGCCGGATGGCACGCGCGTGGCCTTCACCTGGAACGGCGGAGCCGGGAGAGATCACCGGCTCTTCGTCACCGGCCTGGCCGGGGGACCGCCCGTGGCGATCACCACGCACGCCGCACCGGCGATGGATGACGATCCCCGGTGGTCGCCCGACGGCACGCTCATCGCCTTCGCGCGGCAGACCGGGGATCGTTGCCAGCTGCTCACTGTGCCGGCCACGGGCGGACCGGAGCGGCAGCTGGTGCCGTGCTCCGAGTACACCGGGGTCTCCTGGTCTGCCGACGGGCGCTGGCTCGCCTATGCGGCGCGCCCGGCATCGGACCCCGGTGCGGCCGGCCCGCCGCCGGTCCGGCTGCGCCTGCTCGACCTGGTCTCGCTGCGGAGCCGCGACCTCACCTCTCCGCCCGGCGGCATCGAGGGCGATCATGCCCCGGCCTTGTCGCCCGACGGCAAGCGGCTGGCCTTCGTGCGCACCATCGCCGACGGCGTCGAGGATCTCTTTCAGACCGGCTTCGACACGGGTGCCACGGAACTCTCCCCCCCGAGCCTCGGCGATACGGACGCGGCCGGCGCGGCGCGGGTCACCTTCGACGACGCCGGCATCGCGGGATTCGATTGGATGCCGAATGGCCGCGACCTGGTCCTGTCGTCGGATCGGGGAGGCATCTTCAGCCTCTGGGTGGTGCCGGCATCGGGGGGTACGCCGCGACTCCTGGCCGGCAGCGGCGCCAAGACCAAGCATCCCTCCGCCGCTCGCCGGGTCGACGTCGTGGTGTTCGAGAGCTGGCTCTACGACATCGGCCTCTGGCGAACGCCGCTCGGCCCCGCCGGCATGGCGGCCCAGGCGCTGGTGGCCGCGGCGGCAGGCACTCCCGGAGACCGGTCCGCCCGCATCGACCCGCCGCCACCCGCGGCGTCGGCGCTCGGAGCCACCGCCCTCGAGTGGAGCTTCCAGCCACAATTCTCGCCCGACGGCCGGCGGATCGTCTTCGGCTCGACGCGATCCGGGACCTACGAGCTGTGGGTGGCGGACGCGGACGGCGGCCGACCCATCCAGCTCACCTCGATGGGCGGCCCGCACCTGGGCTCTCCGCGCTGGTCGCCCGACGGCCGGCGCATCGCCTTCACCGCCTGGCCGGAGGGAAGGGCGGGGCTCTACCTCGTCGAGGCCGGCGGCGGCGTGCCGGTGGCGCTGACGCCGGCGCCGGCGAAGG
>DATNKH010000686.1:0-8352 GCA_035603475.1 Thermoanaerobaculia bacterium | reverse complement strand
CGCCCATACGAGCCCAGAGGGAGGGAAGGGGGGTGGGGGGGCCTCGTGCCTCGCCTCGCCCTCGCTGAGCCGACGGACCCACGACCGTCCGCTATACTCTTGCCGTGTTCCGCGTGCTGGTCCTCGATGACGAGTCGATGGTGCTCGAGATGCTGGCGGTCTGCCTGCGGGCCCCCGGCGTGCAGCTCACGACCTGCCGCGAGATCGAGGCGGCGGAGGCGCTGCTCAAGAGCTCGCGCTTCGACGTCGTGATCGCCGATCTCTCGGTCTCCGACCTGGGAGGCCTGGACGGGATCCGCCTGATCCGCTTCGTCACCACGCACTTCCCCGACACCGTGACCTACGTCCTGTCCGGCTTCGTCGACGAGCCGGTGAGGGACCTCTGCAAGATGCTCGGCGTCACCGCGGTGCTGGAGAAGCCGGGCGGGCTCGCCGAACTGCGCAGCCTGGTGCTCGGCAACCGCCTGGCGGACGCCGCGCCGGCGAGCCAGCCGGTGGAGGCGCCGCCGGTCCAGGACGTCGAGCTGCTCGCCGAGTTCATGCAGTCCGATCGCATCCGCTCGGTGCTGCAGCCGGTGGTCAAGCTGCAGCCGGGCGGCGCACCCTACGAGCTGTTCGGCGTCGAGGGCCTGGCCCGCGGGCCGGCCACCTCGCTGCTCGGCAATCCGCTGCTGTTCCTGAGCTACGCGGCCCACAAGGAGCTGCTGTTCGAGGCCGACCTGATCTGCATCCGCGCCGCGCTGGCGGAGGTCCGCCGGCTGGGGCGGGTGGTCAACACCTTCCTCAACGTGCAGCCGCGCTCGCTCTCCAATCCCGACTTCACCGACATGCTCGGCCGGGCAGTGCGCGAGGCCGGCCTTGCCGAGCAGAACGTCATCCTCGAGCTCACCGAGCAGCAGACGATCCTCAACCCGCTGGCCTTCGCCGCGGCGCTGCAGCGGCTGCGCGAGCGGGGATTCCGGATCGCGCTGGACGACTACGGCGAGGGGTCGTCGAACCTCAACCTGCTGCTCAGCCTGCGGCCCGAGTACCTGAAGATCTCCGGCACCTTCTGCCGCCAGGTCGACCGCGACCCCTTCAAGCAGACGCTGGTGCAGAGCACGGCCGAGATGGCGGCGCGCACCGGCATCGCCACCATCATGGAGGCGGTCGAGACCGCCGAGGAGGCGGAGGTCCTCCACCAGCTCGGCATCGACTACGGGCAGGGTTTCTACTTCCTCGAGCCGCTGCCCGGCCGCGAGCTGGCGCGTTCCCGGCGTATCGGCATCACGCTCTCCGAGGGGGCCGGCCGGCTGAGCCCGATCGGTGTCGCGCCGGACGCCTCCTGAGAGGCCGCGCGCGCGCCGGCGGATCTGGCGCGCCAGGCGATAAAGCAAACTTGGGATTGTGTATTTGACAAATCATAGCTCAGCCCGAGCACGAGACCCACGAGAACACCTTTGAAGTTGACTCGGTAGGTGGGAGTGGTATACTCCGCCGCCGTCGCAGGTTGCACGCTTAATATGGAGTTCATGAAGTCTCTGCTTCATTGGCGGTAGCTTGCTCAGCCGCGTCAGATTTTAGATAAGCACGACGCCTTGGCAGCTTGCGATGTTGCTGCTTCAAGTAACTTTGCGTATTGCTCGCTATTCAACCGAAGAGGAAATCGCCTCTTCACATTCAGGGAGGGTTACGCCGATGTCAATTCAAGAGTTCCACTCGCAGCTGACGCAGGCCGACCAACCGAGTGCGCTCATGAGCACGCTCAGCCGGCTCACCCAGACCGACGACCCGCAGGTCGTCGAGCAGCTCACCGCGGAAGACATGGGGATCTGGAACAGCGGGCTCGCCGCCCGGTAACCGTCCTCCCGGCCACCCGGGTAGGCGGGGGTCGCCCGCGCCGGTTTCGGAAGCCCGGCCGGCGCGGCGCGTCCACGACCCCGAGGCCGATGCGGCGCGTTGGCATTCGCGGCAGTGCCCGTGGCCCGCACGTCCCGACGTAGAAGAGAAAACCTCTTGCAATTCGACCAGCTGAAGGCGCGGATCCGCAACCTGCCACAGGTGGCGGCATGGCCGCAGATGCTGGAACGGATCGAAGGCACGGTCCACCGCGACCTGCGGTGCATCTGGGACTTCCCGATCGTCGCCTGCCAGGCGGTCGGCGGCACGGCCGCCGCGGCGCTGCCGGGAGCCGCCGCCGTCCTCTGCTCGTTGATCGGCATCCACCTGGTCGACGACCTGCTCGACGACGACCCGCACGGCGCCTTCCGGCGGCTCGGCGCCGGTCCCGCGGCCAACCTCGCCCTCGCCTTCCAGGCCGCCGGGCATGCCGCGCTCGACGATCCCGAGGTCCCGCCCGCGGTGCGTGCCGAGCTCCACGCCTGCCTCTCCCGGATGAGCCTGGCCACCGCCTACGGCCAGCATCTCGACTGCCGCGAGGTGGGCGGCGAGGCGGAGTACTGGCAGGTCGTCGAGGCCAAGACGCCGCCGCTGTTCGGCGCGGCGCTGCGGCTCGGCGCCCTGCTCGGCGGCGCCCCGGCGGCCACCGCCGGCGAGCTCGAGCGGCTCGGCCGGCTGCTCGGCACCTTCATCCAGGTCAGCGACGACCTGGCCGACGCCCTGGCGAAGCCCGCCAGCGCGGACTGGCAGCGGCGCTCGAACAACCTGCCGATCCTGTTCGCGATGACCGCCGAGCACCCGCGGCGCGAGGAGTTCCTCGGCCTGTCCGCCGCCAGCCACGACCCGGCAGCGCTCGCCGCCGCCCAGAAGCTGCTGCTGACGAGCGGCGCGGTCAGCTACTGCGCCTGGAAGATGATCGAGCTCGCGCGCGAGGCCCATGCCGTCCTCGCCGGCATCCCGCTGCACGACCGCGAGCCCCTGGCGCGGTTGCTGGCCGCGCAGCTGGCACCGCTCGAGCGGCTGCTGGCGGTGGCTGGGCTCGAGGAACCGCTGGTGCCGGCGGCGGAGCTCAGCGGCGCGTTGTAGACTGCGCGAGTCTCGGGTAGTGTCCTATCTAGATTGCCCTTGTCTCCCTACGTCCCTTTGGGCGAGGGGTCCAAGTCTCAGGGGGCGCCCAACGGAGGACTGCGACCCCTCGCCCAAAGGGACGTAGGAAGGCAAGGGCAATCTAGGACAACCACCCGAGCTCGCCTCCGGCATGAGCACCTCTCCCCGACTGACGCTCAAGAAGGGGGATCTGTTCTGGATCCTGCTGTCGCTGCTGGTGCTCCTGCCCAGCGTCTATTACCCCTACGTCAACGCCTTCGACACCCCTGATTTCTCGCTCGACCCCGGCGATTGGCGGGTCCTCGAAGCGCCGCCGTGCGCCGGTGCCGGCGGCACCGGTGGCGCCGGCGCGAAGTGCCTCGAGGTCGGCGACGAGGTGCTGGCGATCGGCAAGCTCGACCTCGCCACGTTCTCCCGCAGCCGCACGGTCGAGCTGCTCGACGGCTTCGACCGCCACGGGATCGCCACGGTGCGGGTGCTGCGGCGCGGGCGAATCCTCTCCTTCCCGGTGCACGCACGCAGCCACGCCGGCGTGTCGTGGACCGCCCTGATGGGGCTGCTGCCGATCGTCTTCTGGCTGATGGGCACCGCCGCGATCATCTTCCTGCGGCCGCGCGACGAGCGCTGGCTGGTGCTGGTCGCTTTCAGTTACGTCAACGCCCTCTGGCTCGCTTCCGGCCTGGTCTCGTCCACGTGCCTGCGCGGCTCGTGCATCGTCTTCCACAGCTTCATCTGGCTCTTCCTGCCGCTGGCCCTGCACCTCCATCTCATCCTGCCCAGCTCGCTGCTCGGCCGGCCGCTGCGCCGTGCGGTCCTGGCGGCGGTCTACACCGTCGCGGTGGCGCTCACCGCCCTCGACGCCGCCGACCTGCTCCAGGGCCTGCCCGGGATTCTCCACGCCGGCCCCATCCTGTTCACCGTGGCCGGCGTGCTGCTGTCGCTCGGGCTGCTGCTGCTGCGCCTGCTCCTGCCGCTCGACACCGCCGTCAAGCTCGCCGACCGCATCATGCTGTTTGGGTTGCTCTTCGGCCTCGGCCCGTTCGTCTTCTCGTTCGGCGTGATCCCGCTGCTGCAGAGCCGCCTGCCCGGGCTCTTCCCCGATCTCTGGACGCTCTACCCGTGGCTCATCGTGATCTCGCTGCTCTCCGTGCCGATGCTGCCGATGAGCTACATCTACGCCATCTACAAGCACCACCTGGGAGCGCTCGAGTTCCGCGCCAACCGGCTGCTCGGCGTCTACGGCTTCTCGGCCCTGTCGATCACCGCCTACCTGGTGGTGCTGTTCCTGGTCAGCGGCCGCTGGGGCGCGCTCGACGAGCGGTTCCTCGCCGCCGTGTTCGCCGTGTCCCTGGCCTTCGCGGCGGGAACGCCGCTGCTGCGCGAGCCCTTCCAGAAGCTGGTCGATCATCACGTCTTCGGCCTCCGTCACGCGCCCGACGAGGTCATCGACCTGGTCTCCGAACGCATCCCGCAGGCTTTCGATCGCGAGGTGCTGGCGCGCCTGCTGATGGACGAGATCCTGCCCACCCTGCTGATCCGGCAGTCGGCGCTGTACCTGTTCTCGGGGACTCGGCACGAGGCGGTCTACGAGCAGGGCCTCCCCGCGGCCGAGCCGCCGGTCTCGACCGAGGAGCTCGCGGCGCTGCTGTCGCGGAGCGGGCGCTACCTGGCGCCGCGGCCGGCCGGCGCGCCGCGCGGCTGGGTGCGGCTGGTGATCCCGCTGGCGTTGCAGATCGAGACCCTCGGCATCTGGCTGATCGGCCGCCGCGACCCCGACGACTACTTCCCGGCGAGCGACATCCGGCTGCTGTCGAACGTCGCCAACCAGGTCGCGCCGATGCTGGAGAACATCCGCCTCTACGAGCGCGCGCAGCAAGAGATCGCGCAGCGCACCAAGGCGGAGGAGGAGATCCGCCGCAGCGAGGAACGCTTCCGCAACCTGTTCGAGGCGACGCTCGAAGGCATCGCCATCGTCAAGGGCGGCGTCATCCTCGAGGTCAACCACGCGCTGCTCGCCATCTTCGGCTACGAGGCGGCCGAGCTGATCGGCCGCGAGCTCGGCGACCTGCTGCCCGAGGGCGGCGCGGCGCCGACCGAGGCGCCGCGCGAGGGCAGCGGCTGGCGGCGCGACGGCTCCGCGGTGGACATCGAGATCGCCGCCAAGAACTACGTCTTCCAGGGCGAGGACGTGACCGTCGTCGCCATCCGCGACATCGTCCGCCGCAAGCGCGACGAAGCGGAGAACCAGGGGTTGCAGCGCCAGCTCCTGCACTCGCAGAAGATGGAGGCGATCGGCAGGCTCTCGGCGGGCGTCGCCCACGACTTCAACAACTGCCTGCTGGCCATCTTCGGCTACACCGATCTCCTGCTCGAGCGCTACGCCGGCGATCTCTTCCTGCAGCGCAACCTGGGCGGCGTCAAGGACGCGGCCCAGAAAGCCGCCGGCTTGACCCGGCAGCTGCTCACCTTCGCCCGCCGCCAGCCGATGGAAGCCAAGGTGGTGGACCCGAACGCCGTGGTCAAGGGAGTCGAGAAGATGCTGCGCCGGCTGCTCGGCGACGACGTCTCCCTGACGACCGACCTGCATCCCGGGATCGGCCGGGTCAAGATCGATCCGGGACAGCTCGAGCAGGTGGTGGTGAACCTCGGGGTCAACGCCCGGCAGGCCATGCCCGCCGGCGGCCGGCTCGCCATCCGCACCGCCCCGCTGGAAGTGACCGGCGGCGGCGGCGTTCCGTCCCACGCCGACGTCGCCGCGGGTTCCTGGGTGCTGCTGACGGTGAGCGACACCGGCGTCGGCATGGATGCCGGCATCCAGGCGCGCGCCTTCGAGCCGTTCTTCAGCACCAAGGGCGAGGGCACCGGGCTCGGCCTGGCGACCGCCTACGGCATCGTGCGGCAGAGCGGCGGTCACATCTTCGTCGACAGTGCGCCGGGCGCCGGGGCCTGCTTCAGCATCTACCTCCCCGTGACCACCGAACGCGAGAGCGCCGGCGCGGAAGCGGCCGCGGGCGCCGCCGATTCCGGCTCGGAGGCCATCCTGCTGGTCGAGGACGAGGAGGGCGTCAGGTCGGTGCTGCAGCGCATCCTCGTGGGCCGCGGCTACCGCGTGCTGGCCGCGGCAGGCGCCGGCGAGGCCCTGGACGTGGCGCGGCGCAACCAGGGCGGCATCGACCTGCTGCTCACCGACGTCACCATGCCCCGCGTCAAGGGGCCGGAGCTCGCCGCCGCGCTGCTCGCCGAGCAGCCGCGGATCCGCGTCATCTACATGTCCGGGTACAGCGAGCGGGCGCTGCCCACCGGCGCCGGCTCTCCCGTCTGCCTGCAGAAGCCGTTCTCGGCCCAGACCCTGGCGCGCACCGTGCGCGCGGTGCTGGACAGCCCTCGCGAGGCGGCCGGTTAGTTTAGTTAGCTTCTAAGCGTCCTCGCCCCAGCGCAGCCGATGACTGCCCCCGGCGTCCTCCGGGTCCGGCAGGCCGAAGCGGTCGAGCAGCCGCAGGGTGTAGTGGTCGAGAAAGCGGCCGAGGTCCTCGCCGCCGATGTAGAACGCCGGCACCGGCGGCATGATCGCGGCGCCGGCCAGCAACAGCCGGCGCATGTTCTCGACGTGGACGAGGCTGTAGGGCGTCTCGCGGAAACCGAGCACCAGCGGCCATCCCTCCTTGAGCGCCACCGCCCCGGCGCGATGGATGAGGGTGCGCGCGGCGCCGGTCGCGAGGGCACCGAGGGTGCCGGCGCTGCACGGCAGCACCGCCGTGCCGGTGAGGCGGTAGGAGCCGGAGGCGATGGGCGCGTCGAGCTCGCCGTCGCGGTGGCAGCGCAGCTTGGCGAGAGCGGCTCCGTCCAGGCCGGCCGCGGCGGCCAGGTCGGCGGCGCCGGTGCGCTCCGGTCCCAGCTCGTGCCGCAGCACCTGGCTGGCGCCGGCCGACACGCAGAGGTGGATGCGCGCGATGCCGGGGTGGGCGGCGAGCCGCCCGAGCACGTGGCGGGGGAGCAGCATCCCGGAGGCGCCCGACACCAGCAGGGCGATGCGATGGCCCCCGGCCGCCGGGTCGTTGGACGTCATCAGAGCGCGAATTCGAGGTTGTAGACGAAGGGACCGCGCTGCACGGCGAGCAGCAGGCTGCCGCGGTCCATGGCGCGCAGCACCTCGCGGGCGAGATCGTCGGCCGAGGCGACGCGCTGGCCGTTGGCGCCCAGGATGAGGTCGCCGGCCGCCAACCCGCGCCGGTCCGCCGCCGAACCGCGGAGCACCCGCTGGACGGCCAGCTCGCCGCGGCCGCCGCCGACCACCAGGCCGACGCTGCGCTCGAGGACCGCGAGGCCGGTCCCTTGCGGCGGCGACTGCGCGCGCAGGACCAGCCGCAGGGAGCGCCCGGCGCGGCGCACTTCGAGCGCGATCGGGCTGTCCGCCGGCACGGTGTAGATGGCGGTGATGACGTCCTCGCGGCTGGCGACCGGATGCCCCGCCGCGGCGACGATGACGTCGTTCTCCTGCAGGCCCGCGCTCGCCGCCGGCGATCCGGGATAGACCTTCCGCACCAGGGCGCCATGCTGCACCGGCAGCCGGGAGCGCCGTGCCAGCTCCTCGTCGACCGTCACCAGCCGGGCGCCGCTCCACACCGGCCGCAGCTCGCCGTAGCGCAGCAGGTCCGTGACCACCCGCCGCGCCCGGTCGGCGGGGATGGCGAAGCCGATGCCGTTGGCGCCCGAGACGATGGCGGAGTTGATGCCGATGACCTCGCCGAGGATGTTGACCAGCGGCCCGCCCGAGTTGCCCGGATTGATCGAGGCGTCGGTCTGCAGGAAATCGGTGAACAGCCGCTCGCCGCTCTCGGACGGCACGGTGCGGCCGACCGCCGAGAGCACCCCCATGGTGACGGTGCGGGAGAGCCCGAAGGGGTTGCCGATCGCCACCACCGTCTCGCCGATCATCAGGTCGGAGCTCTGGCCCAGCGGCACCGCGCGCAGGTCGTGGGCCGCCAGCTTGAGCACCGCCAGGTCGGCGTCGTGGTCCGAGCCGAGGAGGTCCGCCTGCAGCTCGCGCCCGTCGAGCAGCGTGACGACGATGCGCGAGGCGCCCTCGATCACGTGCGCGTTGGTCAGCACGATGCCGCTCGGCTCGATGACCAGGCCGGAGCCCAGCGACTGGGCGCGCCGCTGCGGGGTGAAGATGCCGCCGAAGAACGGGTCGACGTCGCGCACCATCGATTCGGCCGCGATGTTGACCACCGCCGGGGACACCTTCTCCGCCACCGTCACCACCGGCGTGCGGCGCGTGGCGATGGCCGCCGGAGACGGCCGGCGCGGCGCCTCGATCCCGGGCGCTCCGGCACCCACCAACGCCGCGACGCGCTGGGAGGCCGC
>DATNKH010000685.1:0-13669 GCA_035603475.1 Thermoanaerobaculia bacterium | reverse complement strand
GCACTCGCTTGCCGTGGACCAGCACCTCCGCGCGGCCGCCCTCGAGCCTTCGCAGCACGCCGCTCCACCCCAGGCCGCGATGGCGCACCGGCTGGCCGACGGCCAGCGGCCCCGCCGGCTCCGCCTCCGGTTCGCCGCCGAGGTCCGGAGCCTGCGCGAACAGGCGCTCCACGGCCTCGGCCGCCAGTCCCCGCCGGCGGCCGGCGGCGAAGCTCTCTTCGAGCCGAGCCACCTCCCGCCGCAACCGCTCGCCGGTCTCGCGGCGGAAGGCGTCGAGCTCGGCCCGGGTGCGGCGCGCCACCTCGCGGCGCTCCTGCTCGAGGCCCCGCCGCTCTCCATCCAGCCGCAGGCGAAGCTTCTCGGCGTCGGCCACCTCGACGGCCAGACGCTGGCGCTCCCGGCCGAGCTCCTGGCGCAGCAGCTCGACCTCGGCGAGCAGCCGCCGCAGGTCGCGGTGCTCGCTGCCGAGGCGGGCTTCGGCGCGGTCCAGCCAGGCGGCGGGGAGGCCGAGGCGGCGGGCGAGGGCCAGCGCCTCGCTGCCGCCGGGCGGTCCCGGCACCAGGCGGAACGTCGGGCGGCCGGTCTGCGGCTCGAACTCCATGGCGGCGCAGGCCGCGCCGTCCAGCTCGAGGGCCGCCGCGGCGAGCTGGGTGAGGTGGGTCGTGATCACCGCCAGGCAGCCGCGTGCGAGCAGACCTTCGAGCAGGGCGATCGAGAGCGCCGCGCCCTCCTCCGGGTCGGTGCCCGAGCCGAGCTCGTCGAGCAGCACCAGGCTGTCGGGGGCCGCCGCCTCCCAGGCCTCGCGCAGACGCAGCAGCCGGCCGCTGAACGTGGAGCGGTCGGCCAGCAGGTCCTGATCGTCGCCGACCGTGGCCACCAGGCCGCCCAGCCAAGGCACGGCGCTGCCGGCGCCGGCGGGGATCGGCAGCCCGCACTGCGCGGCCAGAGCCAGCAGGCCGACGGTCTTGAGCGCCACCGTCTTGCCGCCGGCGTTCGGGCCGGTGATCACCAGGATGCGCCGAGCGGGATCGAGCGCCACGTCGAGCGGCACGATGGCCCCGACGTGGCCCGGCTGCCCCAGGGCCTCGGACCGCAGCTCGGCGAGGCAGGGATCGAGCAGCGGATGGCGGGCGGCGGCCAGCGACAGCCGGCCGGATGGCGCGATGTCGGCCAGCCGCCCGGCGCAGCGCGCGGCGAAGCGGGCCGCCGCCTGCAGCAGATCGAGCGCGCCCAGGAAGCGGGCGTGCTCGTCGAGCGCCGGCAGTGCGGCGCGCGCCTCGGCCAGCAGCTCGGCAAGGATGCGCCGGCGTTCGGCCTCCTCCTCCTCGCTGGCCTGCTGCAGGGTGTTGTTGCGCTCGACCACCTGCAGCGGCTCGAAGTAGAAGCTCTTGCCGGTGGCGGAGCGGCCGTGCACCAGGCCGCCGCCGCGGCCGCGGGCGCCGGCCGCCTGCACCACCACCAGCCGCCCGCCGCGCATCGGGATGGTGTCCTCGGAGAGATCGTCGCGGTGGGCGGCGACGTACTCGCCCAGCTCACGGTAGAGCTGATCGCGGACGCCGCGGAGCTGCCGCCGCAACGCGGCCAGGCGCGGGCTGGCGTCCTCCCTCACCTCGCCTCGCCGGTCGAGAGTGCGATCGATGCGCCGCAGCAAGGGCTCGATCTCCGGCAGACCGGCGGTCCACTCCGCCAGGCCTGGGCACGGCGGGTCGGCGCTCGACACCCGCTGCGCGGCGGCGCGGCTGGCCCTTCCCATCTCGGCCAGGCGCACCAGGTCGACACCCTCGATCGGCGGCAGGCCCGATGCCAGGCGGCGCAGCAGGTCACCGGCCGGCACCTCGCTCTCCGGCACCAGCGCCTGCCCGCCGACGAGCCGCGCCGCCTCCTCGTAGCGGCGGCGATGGGCGCGCAGCGCCGCCTCGCCGGTGAAGGGGCGCAGGCCGAGAATGCTCTCCCTGCCCAGATCGGTTGCCGCGAACCGCGACAGCACGGCGAGGAGGCTCGGCAGCTCGAGGGCCTGGGCGCTGGCGGACGAGAGCAGGGAGGTCGCTGCGGCGGCGGTCACCTGCCGCAGTCTACGCCACCCGCTCGAGGCGGTGATGCCGGCGACTATCGGAGCCATGGGGCTGCTGCGGCGAGTGCTGCGGCCGAGGCGCAAGGAAGCGCGCCAGCTCGCCGAGCAGCTCGACCTCGCCGGGGTGGGCCAGGTGGGCCGGCTCGTGCGCGGTCACCTGGAACACCAGCAGCGCCGCGGCCCACGGCCAGCTCTTGTCCCGCGCCTGCTTCACGGGCCGCAGATCGAGCCCCAGCCGGTGGATCTCGGCGGCGCGCCCCAGCCGGAGAAGCACCAGGGCGAGCTCGATCTGCGCCAGGCCGGCCTCTCTGCCCAGGCCGTGCTCCGCCAGGGCGGCAGTGGCGGCCTGCAGGGTGGCCGCGGCGTCCTCGAGCTTGCCGAGCGCCGCTTCGATCTGTCCCTGCAGCCGCGACAGGTAGGCCGCGGCGGCGGAGTCGCCAAGCTCGCGGTAGAGAACACGCGCGCGCTCCACGAGCTGCAGCGCCTCGATGCCGCAGGCTTGGGGCGTCGGCGCGGCCGGGGCAGAGGTCCCGGGTGTCGCCGCTGGGGCCGCCGCGGTCGCCGCCACCGGGGTAGCCGCCGGAGTGGAGGCCGTCGCGGTGGCAGCAGCTGTCGCGGTGCCAGCAGCGGTCGTGGTGGCAGCAGCGGTCGCGCTGGCAGCAGCGGTCGCCGTTGCCGTGGCGGTCGCCGTCGCCGCCGCCGCTTCCATGGCGATGCCGCGCAGCAGGGTCGCGAGGCGGTAGAGATTGGCGGCCACCAGCGCCGGCTCCGCCGCTGGATCGAGCAGGTCGACGCCGGCACGGAGCAGCTCTGCAGCGCGCTCGCGGTCGCCCAGCTCGGCCCGGATCAGCCCCTCCTGCACCAGCGTGCGGCCGGCCCGCCGCGGCTGGGCGCCGGCGTGGAAGAGCTCGGCGGCGCGAGCCAGGAGGCGGTCCGCACCCTGGAGGTCGCCGCGGTCGGCGAACAGGCCGGCCTTGAAGACCAGCAGCTCCGCCCATTCCGCCGGCTCGAGCGGCACCGCCACGCGGGCGATCCCGGCCCGGCTAGCCGGAGCTCCCGCGGCGGGGCTGCCGGCGCGGCGCCCGATGCCCGAGGCCAGAGCCTCGGCGACCGCCAGCGCCCACTCGGCGCCGTCGAGGTCGTCGCCGAGGCGGCGGGCCTGCGCCAGGTGCGCCCAGGCCCGCACCCGCAGGCCCCGCGCGACGGTGGCGCCGCAGGCCACGGGATCGAGCTCCTCGGCGACCGCCACCGCCAGGTCCGCCGCCCGCAGCGCCGCGGCCGGATCGCCGGGGGCCGCGTCGCGGCTGCGGTCGAGCAACAAGGCGCACACCGCCGGCGTGAGGCAAGCGGGCCTGGCCAGCAGGGCAGCCCGGTCCTGCGGCGGCCTGGCCAACAGCTCCGCCGCCAGCCGCGGCGCCCGCGCCCGCTCCGCCTCGATGCGCCGGCCGACGTCGGCGAGGCGCTCGAACAGATCGCCATACGCTTCCTTCGAGGCGGCCGGGCCGGCCGAGCCGGCCGCGCTGGCGCCTGGTGGGGCTGGCTCGAGGGACCGGAGTGTACCGTTCTCCGGGGTCTCCGGGGTCTCCGGGGTCTCCGAGGTCTCCGCGGTCGCCGGCGCAGCCGGGGTCGCCGACGCCGCCGGCGGATCCCCCAGCGACCAGAGCCTGCTGGTCACCGCAACGCACCGCGAGCAGCCGGCGATCAGGTGGCGGACGATCCATCGCCGCTCTGACCCTTCCACCTCGTTGCGCATGAATCTCTCGAGGAGGATAGGATCGGGGTGCTTGCCGTGGTCGGATGGGTGAGTCATCGCTGTATGTCCTCCGATGTGCTCCGATGCCCCTCCGGGATCACAGGTTCCACAGATCGAGAAGGTCCCCGCTCGCAAAATCGGGGTGCCTTCCGAATACTTGTTGTCGCCGCCAACAACTCTAGCGGCATCCAATCTTGCTGTCAAGTAATAAAGAGTTGCCTGGCGAGAACCTGGATATTGATCTAAGTTATTGATTTGCAATGTTTTGCGCTTGCCTGAAAGAGACGTTGAGGATACATTCCCGCGCATGCCCATTTTCGACGGCCTTGGCAGGTCGCTGCGCTGGCTGCGTGAGAGGCAGGTCAAGCGCCAGTACCAGGTGGCAGCGGGAGCCGGCATCACCAAGGCGATGCTCTCCGCCTACGAGACCGGCAAGCAGAAGCCCTCGCTCGATACCCTCGAGAAGATCCTCGACGCCCTGGTCTGCGACCTGAACGACCTGCACAACGCCCTGCAGATCGTCAATGGGCGCCCGGAGCGAATGCGCAACGCCGGTGGCGACTACTGGCGCGCCGCCGACAAGTCCGGTGGGAGCTTGCCGAGTGGTCCGGGCCTCTACGAGATCCTCGGCGCCGAGGAGCCGCTGCCGCAGCAGGAGGAGCAGGCCATGAGCGAGATGCTCGGCGGCTTCCACAAGCTGCTTCGCTACATGCACGGGCGCATCCCCGGCGGCGCTCCGGCGACCTCTCCGACCCCGTCCCAGGCGCAGCCACAGGCCACTCCCGGCGCACCGTCCACCGCGGGGTCGCCGGCGGCACCCGCGCCGTCCTCCTCGCCGGCCGCGCCCTCCGCTCCCGCCGATCCCACGGCGTCCCCCGAGGCCAAGCCCTCGCCGCCGGCGCACCCCGATCCCGCCGGCCGCGGCGGCTCCTGAGCGGATATTAGGAAGCGGACCCACCTGCCCGGTTCGCCCGGTAGCGCCTTCGGGGCTCAGACGTGTCGCGCAACTTACCAGCGTCTATCGGATCGCCCCCCGCATCCCCCAACCCCCTTCCTCCCAGCCGGGGTGCCGCGACTGGCGACAGGCGGAGCCGCGGCCTCCCAGCTGGGATGCCGCGACTGGCGACAGGCGGAGCCGCGGCCCCCCTCCGGGGGGGAAGGGGGCGCCACACCCACCTTCATCGCTCGGGGCCGGGGCCGGGGCACGCCCGACCTGTGCCCGGGCGCGCTCGCGTCGCGGCGGGGGTCACGCGCGCATGCTTCTTGCACGATCCTCCAACGATGTCGCGGATGGAGGTCGCGACGAATCGTGGGAGGAAGCGGGGCGGCCACCGGCGGTGGGCGTCGGCGAGGCAATCAGGTCATGTACGGTCCAGCGCAATCTTTCGACCCCAGCCGCCACCGCGGCACCCCTGGGGAGCCAGCCGCCGATCCGCAGCGGCGTCTAATTCGACATCCGCCTCGAGATCCGCGCTCCGCGCCAGCGCCAGCCGAACCTCCGGCAGGTCCCGCCGTGCGCACCGCCGCGTTTCGCGGCAGCGGCTTGCCCGATCTGCAGCATGCCCTCCATGTCTGCCTGGTCTATGAACGAGCCGCCGAAGCGCGCGCCGCGGTGGTCGCTTTCTTCGCGGCCGGGCTGACCGCCGGCGAGCGCTGCCTCTATCAAGGCGGCGGCGCCAACTGGCGGCGCCTCGAGCGTGCGCTGGCTACCGCCCGCCTCGCGGCGGAAGGCGGCGGCCGCGTGGCGCTTGGTGAGATCGCCGCACCGCGGAGCGGGAGCGGCGGACCGCGCGCGTGGCTGGAGCTGGTCCGCGAGGCCGAGCGGCAGGCGCTCGCCGACGGATTCTCCGGCCTGCGGGTCAGCTGGGAGATGCCGCCGGAGCCGGGGCGGTGGACCCTGGCAGAGATCGCCGAGATCGCCGAGATGGAGGGCCTGCTCGACCGTGTCCTCGCCGGAGCGCATACCTCCCTGCTCTGCCGCTACTCGCGCCAGCGCTCTCCCGCCGATCTGCTGCAGCGGGTCATGCACAGCCATCCTACCGCGATGCTCGGCGGCGAGGTCGGGGCCAACGTCTTCTACGCGCCGCAGTCTGCCGTACCGGGCGCGCCGCGCAGCGACGAACGGGTGCAGCGCATGCTGGCCCTGCTGCGCCGCGAGCTGCGCCGGGAGCGCCGGCTGCGCCATCTCGAGCGCCGGCTAGCCGAAAGCGCCGTCGAGCTCGACCGCGCCGACCAGGAACGCGAGCAGCTGCTGGCCATGCTCGGTCACGAGCTGCGCAACCCGCTGAGCACGGTGAGCATCGCGCTCTCGGTGATGCGGCAGCGGGGCGCCCGGGGAGAAGGCGACGAGACCTGGAGGCGGGCCCTCGACACGGCGGAGCGCCAGGTGTTCCACCAGGCGGCGCTGGTCGACGACCTGCTCGAAGCCTCCCGCGCCACCCGCGGCGAGATCGACCTCCACCTCGAGCCGCTGGACCTCGCCCGACTGGTGCCGGAGGTGGTGGATGCCTACCGCGACGAGATGCGCGATGCCGGTCTCGTGCTCGACGCCGACTTGCCCCCCCAGGCGCTGCCGGTTTCGGGCGACCGGCTGCGGCTCTGGCAAGCGGTGGCCCACCTGCTGCAGAACGCCCTGAAGTTCAGCCCGCCCGGCGGGCGAGTCAGGGTGCGGCTGCGGCGCAACGGCGAGGGACAGGCCGAGATCAGCGTGCGCGACCGGGGCGTCGGCATCAGCCCGGAGCTGCTGCCGCACGTCTTCGAGGTCTTCACCCAGGCCGACCACACTCTCGACCGCGCCAAGGGTGGGCTCGGCGTCGGGCTGACCGTGGTCAAGGGAGTGATCGAGCATCACGGCGGCGAGGTCCGGGCCAGCAGCGACGGCGAGCCCGGCCACGGCGCGGAGTTCAAGCTGCTGCTGCCGCTCGACCCCGCGGGCGCACCGAGCGCGCCCGAGGCCGCCTCTGGCCGGCTCCCGGCGGCGCGGGAGGCCCGGCGCGTGCTGGTGGTCGAGGACCACCTGGATACCTCGGAGACCCTGCGCGATCTCCTCGAGCTGTCGGGCTTCGAGGTCCAGATCGCCGGCTCGGGCGCCGATGGCGTCGCGGCGGCGCGGCAGTTCCACCCCGACGTGGTGCTCTGCGACCTCGGGTTGCCCGGCATGAACGGCTACGAGGTGGCGAGCACGCTGCGCCGCGACCCGGCGACGGCCGCGGCGCGGTTGATCGCGTTGACCGGCTACGGCGGCGAGGAAGACCGCCGCCGATCGCACGAGGCGGGCTTCGACATCCACCTCACCAAGCCGGTCGACCCCGGCCTGCTGCGCCGCCTGCTGTCCGCCGGCAGCCCGGCAAGCTCCTGAGAGCTCTCTCGCGGAACCCCGCCCCCAAACGATCAAGATGTAGACTGCGAAAGTTCGGGTAGTGGGTCATTCTCCCTCTGCCTCCCTTTGGACGAGGGGCCAAAGTCCTCCTCCCCCGCAGCCCCGGCCCCTCGTCCAAAGGGAGGCAGAGGGAGAATGACCCACTACCAAAGTTCGACAAGGGGGTTCCTTGGACCGAGCTTCGACGATCGAGGAGCCGTCAGGAAGGGTTCGGGTGGGCAGGGCGGCGCGGCTGGCGAGCCTCGCCTGGTTCCGCGCGTTCCGGCCTCTCCTCGCGCGGCGCATCCGCCGCCCGGTGCTCGAGCGGCTCGACGGCCTGCCTTTCGTCATCCTTCCCGAGGTGCTGAACCCGGTGGTCTTCCGCAGCGGCGCCTTCCTCGCCCGCACCGTGGCCGGCTCGCCGCTCGCCGAGCCGGGGCCGGGAGCGCGCGCCCTCGACATGGGGACCGGTTCGGGAGTAGGAGCGGTCTTCGCCGCCCGGCGCGGATTCCAGGTGGTCGGCGTCGACCTCAACCCCGAAGCGGTGCGCTGCGCCCGCGCCAACGTGCTGTTGAACGGCCTCGAGGAGCGGATCGAGATCCGCCAGGGGGATCTCTTCGCACCGGTCGCCGGGGAGCGTTTCGACCTCGTCCTCTGGAACCCGCCCTTCTTCCGCGGCGAGCCGCGGGGCGCCTTCGACCAGGCCTGGCGCGCCACCGACGTCACGGAGCGCTTCGCCGCCGGTCTTCCCGCCGTGCTCGCCCGGGGCGGTGTGGCTCTCGTCCTGCTGTCGACCGACGGCGACGCCGCCGGAACCGTCGCCGCCCTCGCCGCTCACGGCTTCCGACTCGAGGTCGCCGCCCGCCGACACTTCGGCAGCGAGGTCATGACCGTCTACGGCGCCCGCCAGGACGATGCGCCGCCCGCGCGCGGCCTGCCGAAGGGTCCCCGATGAGCCGTGGCCGAGTGGTGCTGGTCAATCCGAGGATGTGCTCGCAGCGGAGCGTGCGGCTGCCGCTCTCCCTGCTCTCGCTGGGAGCCGTGCTCGATGGACGGCACGACTACCGCATCGTGGACGGCAACCTGGACCCGGAGCCGGTCTCGACCGTCCTGGCCGCCCTGGCGGAGGGGCCCGGCGCGCTGCTCGCCGTCAGCGTGATGCCCGGTCCGCAGGTGGCGGCCGCGATCGCGGTCTCCGTGGCCGTACGCCTGGCCCGGCCGGAGGTGCCGATCGCCTGGGGAGGATACTTCCCGACCCTCTATCCCGCCGCGGCGATCAACGCTCCCTACGTCGACTACGTGGTGCGCGGCCAGGGCGAGGACACTCTGCTCGAGCTGCTGACCCGGCTTCCCGATGCCGGCCTGCCGGCGGGCATCGGCGACTCCGCCGGCGATCCGGCGGCCCTCGCGGGGATCGCCGGCCTAACCTACAAGCAGGGCGGCCGCGCCGTGCACAACCCCGAGCGGCACGCGCGCCCCCCCGACGACTACCCGCCGCTGCCCTACGAGCGCGCCGGGGAGGTCGCGCGCTACCTGCGCCCGAGCTTCCTCGGCAACCGCACCGCCGTGCACCAGGCGGCCGTCGGCTGCCGCTACCACTGCACCTTCTGCGGCGTGGTGTCGATGTGGAACGGCGCTACCCGCCTGCAGGGCGCGGCGCGCCTGGAACGCGCGCTGCTCACGCTGCGCGACGGCCACGGCGCTGACGCGATCCAGTTCTACGATCACAACTTCTTCGACACCGAGGACGCGAGCGTCCCGACGCTCGAGGTGCTCGCGCGCCTGCGCCTCCCCTGGTGGTCGTACGCGCGCGCCGACACCCTGGCCAGGTTCTCTCCTGCCGGCTGGAAGCTGCTCCAGGCGAGCCGCTACCGCATGAGCTACATCGGCGCCGAGGCGGCGAGCGACGACGTGCTGCGCCGCATGAAGAAAGGCACCCGCGTCGAGCACACTCTCGAGGTCGCCCAGAAGACCCGCGAGCACGGCGTCATCCCGGAGCTCTCCTTCGTGCTCGGCGGCCCCGAGGACCCCGAGGGCGAGGTCGAGAACACCCTCGGCTTCGTCAAGCGGGTGAAGACCGTCAACCCGGACTGCGAGGTGATCCTCTACCTCTACAGCCCGACCCCGCAGCGCGACCCGCGGGCCGTCGCCGCCGACGCCGACGGCTCGCGCCTGCCGGTGCTCGAGACCTACGGCCCCGCCGGCCCGGAGCTCCCCACCACCCCCGAGGAGTGGACCGAGCCGCAATGGCTCGCCTACGTCTGCCACCAGGACGCCCCCTGGCTCAACCCGCGCCTGAAAGCCCGCATCCACGACTTCGCCACGGTCCTGGCCTGCCGCTTCCCCACCGTCCAGGACTGGTCCACCCCCGCCTGGGCGAAGCGCCTCCTCAGCACCCTTGCCGCCTGGCGCTACCGCAGCGGCCGCTACGGCCATCCCTGGGAGCTCGACCTCGCCCGCCGCCTGATGGCCCTGCGGGAGCCACAGCGAGAAGGCCTGTGATCGGGTCCAGCGCCAGAAAGCCCAGCGTCGGACTCAGGCCAGCTCGTCGGCGGGATCTCGCACGACCGGATACGGCTCGATGGGGCCTTCGATCGCTGCCATGGCCGCGATGAAGAGATGGGGGAAGGACAGGGGTACGGTCCGGCACAGCAGAAGGATTCGCCCGCGCAAGGCCGTGGCCTCAGCTCCGCCTCCCGAGGCCAGCCGATAGAGCTGCCGCCAGGCCGCGAGCTCGCCACGGTCGAGCAGCTGCGCCAGCACCTCATCGCTCTCCAGATCGAGGCCCGCGCGGTTCCAGAGCGCCCGGGAGCGCGACAGATCGAAGGTGCTCAGGGCTCGCCTCCCTTGGCGCCCAGCAGCAGGTCGGCCAGTACGCGCGCCCAGAAGCGCCCTCGCGACACCACATGCCGCCAGTCGTTCCAGGGTGCCTGGAGCCCACGATAGGTGGCAAGATCGATCGCCGCCTCATCGACAGGCCGGGCGGAGCCGAGCCGTTCGACGACCTCGGCCAGGACCGAGGCGCCGTTCGGTTGGGGATAGAGCGCATCGAGACCCGCGAGCGCCGCGCGCACTCCATCCACGCCCAGGCGCTCGAACAGCACGACGGCATCGAGGTAGTCGCGGACGGTGAAACGGGTGGCGAGCAGCCAGGCCTTGATCCGCGCCATCTCGGCCAGCGTCGGCAGCCGCAGCCCGGCGATCTCCTCGGTCTCCAGGGGTTGGACCCGGCGTAGCTGACGAATGCCGGTCAAGACGCCGTCGAGCTCTTCGGACATACCTCTCAGCATAGCGCCGACCGACCCGCGGCTGGCAGATCTACGACCCGCCGGCAGTCTGCGCGGGGCCAGATGGCCCTGCTGGAGCCGCAGCGGGAAGGGCTGTGAGGATCAAGAGGACGGCCCAGGTCGGCAGCCCGCCGAGCGACCGGCGGCGCCGGGCCGTCGCGTGTACGCTGTAAACAGGGCTCTGCCGGCAGCCCTTGCCTCGCCGGTCTGCATACGCTCGACCAGTGCATCGAACTCGCCTCGCAGGCTATCGAGGATCTCTTCGAGGCGCGGCGTAGGCGCTTTGGTCATCGACATCCCTTTCTCGGGACCACCATTGCTCACTCAGCCCTGAGGTTCTGACGTGACGTCCTCGTCTACTATAGCCCTCTGCCTGCCTCGCCGCTCCGCGCTCGAGGTAGCCTGGGGGTTGATAGAGCGTCTGCTCCCGATCTATACTGATCGTCGATGCAGCGCCGGCCAATGCTGAAACCCGATGGCCGCAAGGTCACACTGATCGTGCTCTACATCCCGAGCGTCGAGCGCGACGGGCACACGCCGGTCGCTCAGGACGCCTGGGTGCAGAAGGCCCTCGAGTTCTTTGGCTCGGTCTTTGGTGGTGCCACAGCCTTCCCCAAGGCCAAGGGCATCTGGCGGGACTCCGAGCGCAACGACGCGCTCATCTACGACGAGCCGGTCATGATCCACTGCTACGTCGATCCCCGGCAACTCGCGTCTGACAAGGTGCAGAAGACATTAGGAGACTTATGTCGGCGCCTCGGTCGCGAGACCAACCAAGGCGAGGTTGGTCTCATCATCGACAACGAGTACTTCGCCTTTACCAACTTCTGAGCGGAGGACGCTGCCATGGCCAAGTCAAAGCTGGACTTCGACGAGCTCGCCCGCGGCCTGGGCGCTGAACGACGAGGCCAGGTCAAAGCCGGCCCCGGATACTTTGGTGCCGCTCAGCTCGCGACGGAGCTTGCACACCGCCTGCGTGCACCGGCAACCGGTGGGCGGCCTACGGATCCGAGCTGGACGGAGCGGCGAATCGTACCGCTCCGCCGAACCACTTTGGAGCGCCTCAACGTTGACGCGAACCGTCTTGGCATTGAGCCTATGCAGTTGGCTGCCTTTCTCATCGAGAAGGGCCTCGACAGCATTGTACGGAACCCGTCAGGACAAGCACCGATGATTCCTGTACCAACGCCATCGCGGGCCGAGAAGATCATGAAAAAGAAGAGAAAACACCACCACGTTTGGCAGACCTATCTAAGAGGCTGGGCTCATGGCGAAAAGGTCTTTTGCCTTAGGGAGGGCCGGGTCTTCGAGTCGGGCTTGATGGGTGTTGCGAATAAGCGCGACTTTTACAAGCCAGAACGTCTGTCGGCTGACGAATTGGTTCTACTGCGGAAGCTTGCACTTGCGACACCCAGACCGCACATTCAAGCGGTAAACGCCGGCTGGCTCGAGACCCTTACACTGCCATTCAGGATCGTTGACATGATCCCGACCAGCCCAACCAACATTGCGGCTGCTGAGGCGATCAACGCTGTTGTCCACAATTACGAAGAAGACCTCCACGCGAAGGTCGAATCGGACGCCATCAAGTACCTAGATGCCCTGCGCCGACGCGATGCTTCTTTTTTCGCCATCGCTGATGACTGCGCGGATTTCTTACTCTTCGCATGTCTACAATACACTCGCACTGCTAGGATGCAGCATGCCATCATGGAAGCGACCGCTCGCGATTTTCCAGGGCTCCGACTAGAACGCATCTGGAAGGTCTTGCGATACCCAGTTGCGAGCAATATCGCTTGGGTTATTTACGCAGAAAGAGCCAACTGGCGCATGATCTTTCTTGATAATCCAACTGGGAGGCCTTTCGTGGCAGGCGATCAGCCGATCGTCAACACCTACGCCATGGCGTCTCTTGGCGAGGAGCCTACCAAGCTAGAGTTCTACTATCCACTCTCCCCGCGACTCGGACTTCTCATCACAGAGAGACCCGAATTGGCTAACAGAGCAAGTCTCACCATGGACTTAGAGCAAGTAAACCGCTATAATAGCTACATCGCACAAGCCTCCTATGAGCAAGTATTTGCCGACTCGCCCGAAGTCCTTGAGCAGATTAGTGCGGGACTCTACCGATAGCGCACCATTGCTACGGGGAGCGCGGGCGTTTCAACCCAAAGAATAATATGTAACCTCGCCGTCGGCGCTGGTTGACGGTGTGGATAGCGGAGCGCCCACGATATTGCTTTGCCCGCACCGTTGATGCCAGCTAGTGTACAAATCTGTCAAGGCGCCATTCGCCGCTGCCTTCGGCGTGACCTTGCCTTGGGCGTTTCACGCACACTGCAGGAGTGCATCAACCCAAGGAAGCGCGCAACCGCCAGTGTACTCATCCTGCGGTCTCCCGCGTCAGACAATCCGCGCTCCACTCTCCTCGCGCATCTGTCGCCTCACTACGTCGACTGACTCCGCTCCCAGCAAAGCGATCGCCAGTGCCTTGCACCGCGCGTCAATCTTTTTATCACGAGACTCCTGAAGCGTGTATTCGGTCGGGAGCGACCAAAGCTCAGCCTCTAACAAGGATATCTGCCGACCCTTCTTCTCCACCGAGCCTCGTGCAGCATGCATAGTCATATGTGCCGGCGGCCGGCCACCGAGTGTCAACATAGCCACTCCGCCCACGATCATCGCGCCTACCCGCGACGCCTTTGCCCATGTAATCTTTCTCCGCAGCTGCTTAGCGTTCGAGCGTCTCGCCTCGGCAATGGCGAACTTTAGCTTTGGTCATCGACACTCCTTCCTTCCATATTGTCCATCGTAGCTTACTTGACATAAGTTGACTGTAGAACGGGTCGGA
Source organism: Thermoanaerobaculia bacterium (assembly GCA_035603475.1). Taxonomy (GTDB): domain Bacteria; phylum Acidobacteriota; class Thermoanaerobaculia; order Multivoradales; family UBA5704; genus JASLEW01. The sequence goes on along the minus strand of DATNKH010000685.1, from coordinate 349 downwards.
ACGCCGCCGCGGCTCTTAATTAGTATTGGCTGGAATTTAGGACTTTTTTGCCAGAAGGATCGCGAAGCGGCTCGGCTCGCGGCGCCCCTTCAGGCGCGCGATCCAGGGCCTCGTCGCCCAGCGCCAGCCGTACCAGGGGGTTATTGCATGGAAGCGGATTCCCAGGCGGCTGCCCAGGTCATGGATCCCTTCCCAGGTCAGGTAGTCGTGGCTGGGGAGGGCTTCGGAGCGGGTGCCGTGGCGGCGGGCGAAGTCGGCGCGGCGCTCTTCGACCATGCGGCGGCCGCTTTCTGGGTCGCGGTAGATGGGGGATTCGAGGACCGCCACGGTGCCGCCGGGAGCCAGCACT
>DATNKH010000684.1:0-3008 GCA_035603475.1 Thermoanaerobaculia bacterium | reverse complement strand
AGAGCTAGTGTGCACACCAGGCCGCGGTGATCCCATGCTCGGCATCGCCTAGCAGTCCGATTCGCAGCCAATTCAGCCGATGGGGAACCAGCCTGCGGCCAACCCGTTGATCCCGATCGATCCCCGGGCCCGCGGCGCGCTCCAGAAGCAGATCTACGCGGGGATCCGGCGCGCCATTCTCGAGGGCGCCCTGCGTCCCGGCACCCGGCTGATGTCGTCGCGGGCGCTGGCCGCCGATCTCGGCGTCTCGCGCATCACGACGCTCCTGGCGCTGGAGCAGCTGCAGGCCGAGGGTTATGTCACGGCACGGCGCGGCTCCGGGATGTTCGTGGCCCACGAGCTCCCCGACGATCTGCCGCAGCTTCCCATCCCCATCAGCAAAGCGCTGGCGACGCACCCGCCGCTGTCGCGACGCGGCGCGGAGCTGGCCGCGACCCCGCCCGCGTCGCGCCGCCTGCCCGGTCCGCCGCGTGCCTTCCGGCTCGGCGCGCCCGCGGTCGATCTCTTCCCGCGCCGCGTCTGGTCGCAGATCGCCCAGCGCTGCCTCAAGTCGCTGCCGGCATCCGCCCTCGACTACGGCGACCCGGCCGGCCTGCCGGCGCTGCGCGAGGCCATCTCCGCGCACGTGGGCGCCGTCCGCGGCACCCGCTGCGACGCCGACCAGGTGTTCATCGTCGCCGGCGCCGCGCAGGGCCTCGGCCTGCTCTGCCGCCTGCTGCTCGATCCCGGCGACGACGTCTGGCTCGAGGACCCCGGCTACTCGGGGGCCCACAGCGCCGCCCTCGGCGCCGGCGCACGCATCCACCCGGTGCGGGTGGACGAGGAAGGGCTGGACGTCGCCGCCGGCGCCAGGACCGCGCCCGCCGCGCGCCTCGTCTTCGTGACGCCCTCGCACCAGTTCCCGCTCGGCGTGACGATGAGCCTGCCGCGCCGGCTGGCCCTGTTGCGCTGGGCGAGCTCGGCGAGGGCCTGGGTCATTGAGGACGACTACGACAGCGAGTTCCGCTACTCCACCCACCCGATCCCCTGCCTCCACGGCCTCGACGCCGGCGAGCGCGTGATCTATCTCGACAGCTTCAGCAAGAACCTCTTCCCGGCACTCCGCCTGGGCTTCGTCATCGTCCCCAAGGACCTGCGCCACCAGCTTTACACCGCGCGCCGCGCTGCCGAGATGCACCCGCCGATCGTCGACCAGACCGTCCTCGCCGAGTTCATGCAGACCGGCCACTTCGAGCGTCACATCCGGCGGATGCGAGCGGTCTATCGGGAGCGCCTCGAGGCCCTCGCCGCCGCCGCCGAGCGCTGGTGCGGCGACGCCCTGCGTCTCCGCCCCGTCCGCACCGGCCTGCACGCCGTCGCCGACCTCGGCGAAGCCGACGACGAGACCGTCAGCCGCGAGGCCGCCGCGCGTGGCGTCGAGGTCACCCCGCTGTCGTCCTACTACGCCGGCGACGCCCCCCGGGTCAACGGCCTGGTGATGGGCTTCTCGGCAGTCGGCCCGGAGGCGCTCGATCTCGGCATGCAGCAGGTGGCCGCCGCCATCGAAGCGGCGTCGCGGCCGAGGACGCGGCGGCAGGCTGAGTGATCGGAGAAAGATGCTCGACCACATTATTCTGACTGTCAGCGACATCAAACGTTCGCTGGCCTTCTATGAGGCGGCCTTGAAGCCTCTTAATATCAAGTTCTTCATGCCGTACAAGGGCGAAGGCGGTCATCCAGATCTGTGGGGATTTGGTGACGGCAAGAAGGCGTTCTTCTGGATTAAGCAAGGGGAGCCTGATCCAACGGCCATTCACTGGGGTTTCGTAGCCGAAAACAAGAACCAGGTCGATGAATTCTACGAGACCGCAATGTCCGCTGGTGCCAGGGACAACATTTCTCCCCGCGCACGCCTGGAATACTATCCGGGATACTATGCCGCCGATGTATTCGACCCCGACGGGTATTCGTTCGAGGTCGTCCATAAGAGCTAGCCGGCGGCCGATGCCGGGTCCCGGTGGTCGCGCCACCGTAGCCAATCGATCTCCCATCCGTAGTCGACCGACCCGCCCCACCAGTCGGGCAACGTCGCGCCGGCGTCCACGGCCACGCCGTGGCTCGCGAGTCGCGAGTCGCGGCCGAGGACGCGGCGCCAGGCCGAGTGAGGGATGCTACCTGCTGCCTTCCAGCAAGGCGAGACTGTCGAGGAAGTCCTTCGCCTTCGCCTCTTGAAATTCGTCGGCTGGCGCAGAGTACGCAATAGTCAAGAATCTCGGCGCACCGACGGCCAGAATGATCCGGCTGAGCGCACGCTGGCGGGGAAAGCCCTGCGGTGTGAACTCGACGAGAAAAGTGATGCAGGAATCGCCAGAGACGCTGCCAAACTTCGACCAGATCACGTGACCGCCGAACTCGCGCAGCGGTTCGATCGACTCGTCTCGGGTTTTCTCGAGGATCTCCCTCATGGGGGGTACGCGACCGGAGGCACCTATCGGAAACACGCCCACCGAGGATGCGGTGACCACGTAGGTGACATACCGGCCGATACGCACGAGGTAGGTCGTCGCGCTGGGCGCTGCCCTGGTACCCGGCTCGCCCGGCAGGCGGACAGAGAACGCCTTGTCGGGAGCAGTAAATAGCTTCCACTCCGCGACCCGACCATGATCGGCGGCCACTGCGGGCGCGGCTTCCCGCGGCGCCCAGGTTCGCGCCGAAGCGCCGGGGGCGGCCACGGTTCCCGCCAGGAGAGCAAACAGGAAGAGCCGGCGCAGTGCGCGGGCTCCGACGCCGCGCGAGCTCATCGCCGGTTCCCAGGACGGCGGTGCAATGCAGCACCCTGCGGCCTGGGTGGGACACAGTTGGCCATTGCTGGACGGCATCGAAGGCACCTCCCTGGGAGTCCACGAGCGCCGGGCGCTGCCCGGCAGGAGCAACTGACCCCCTACTACAGGATTGCGCAACGCGCGCGTTCCTGGGGACACTGGCCTACCGCGGGGCCTCGCCTGGCCGCGGCCGCCGCCTGCCGCCGG
>DATNKH010000683.1:0-11668 GCA_035603475.1 Thermoanaerobaculia bacterium | reverse complement strand
GTAGCCGTCGCCGCCCAGGGTGCAGCCGAGCCGCTCGCGGTCGCACGCCGCCGGCACCAGCTGCCGCCACTCGGCGGCGGTCTCGCCGCCCAGCACGCTCAGCTGGTTGTTGCGCAGGCGGCCGACCATGTCCATGTTGAGCATCGCCACCACGTCGGCCAGGCGCAGGCCGTCCGGCGGCTGGCGGGTGAAGGCGGTCGAGCCGAGCGTCCCCTCCTCTTCGCCGGAGAAGGCGACGAGGTAGACGTCGCGTCGCAGGCTCTCGCGCTCAGCCGCCAGGATGCGGGCCACTTCGAGCAGCGCCGCGGTCCCCGAGGCGTTGTCGTCGGCGCCCAGGTGAGGCTCGTGTGCATCGGGCGCCAGCGATCCGTGGCCGCCCATGCCGAGGTGGTCGTAGTGCGCGCCCACCACTACCGCTCCCGGCAGCCGGTCGGGAGCGCCGGCGCGCAGCACGCCCACGACGTTGGCCGCCTGCCGGGTGCGGCGGCTGAGCTCGACGGCCAGCGACGCCCGGTGCGGCCCTGCCGCGGCATCGAACAGCCGGGCGCCCGCCGCGCGCGTCACCACCACCACCGGGATGCCGGCATCGCCGGCGCCGGCCGCCGCATCGGCCTCCGGCAGGGGCAGCGGCGCATCGTCGGGAAGCCCCGCGGCGGGCGCCGGCAGGTCGACCACGATCAGGCCGCGCGCGCCATGCTCGCGCGCGGTGTATGCCTTGTGGCGCAAATCGCCGAAGCGCCGCGCGGCTTCGGGCGCGGCGAGCGGGCCGTCGCGCGGCGTGAAGCGGCGTACCGCCACGATCTTGCCGCGCGCATCGACGCCGCGGTAGTCGTCGACGCCGAGCTCGGGGGAGGTGATGCCGTAGCCGGCGGCGACCACCTCGGCGTCGACCTCCGGGGCCGGGGCGGCGGCGCCGGCCACGCCGGAGGTCGACGCCGAGAAGCCCGCGGGCTGGAAGCTCGCGCGCGCCAGCTGGGCGCCGTCGAGGCTCACGGCGGAGCCGGGCCCCACGTCGAGCGCCACCACCACGTCGAAGGGCTGGAAATAGCCGTCGTCTGGCACGCCGCCAGCGGCGGCGGCATGGGTCGAGGGGGCCGCCGGGGCGCCCGCCGGTGCCGCGCCGATCTCGCGGAAGCGCTCGGCCAACCAGTGCGCCGAGGCGTCGAGGCCGGCGCTGCCGATGCCACGCCCTTCGCGTGCAGGATCGGCCAGCCAGCGCACCTCGTCCCTGAAGCGGCCGGCGATGAGCGTGTCGGCCGGCAGCGGGGCGACCAGCACGCCATCCGGGCCGGTGGCGGATGCCGCGGGCGCCGCCGCCGGGCGATCCACCCACCGCGCCACGAAGACGTTGGTCTCGTGCGGCCGGCTCTGGCCGCGGTTGGAGGAGAAGGAGAGACGCGTGCCGTCGGGGGAGAACATCGGGAAGCCGTCGAAGCCGGGCGACCAGGTGATGCGCTCGAGGCCGCTGCCGTCGAGGTTGACCGCCCAGAGCTCGAACTCCCGCCCCTGCGGGTCGCCATAGTTGGAAGAGAAGATCACCCGGTCGCCGGAGGGGAAGAACGAAGGGGCGAACGAGGCGGCGTCGAGATAGGTCAGCTGGCGTGCGTCGCTGCCGTCGGCGTTGGCCACCCAGATCTCGAGTTTCCCCGGCCGCACCAGGCCCTGGGCCAGCAGCCGCCGGTAGTCCTCGAGCTCGGCTCCCTGCGGGCGAGAGGCGCGCCAGACGATCTTCTTGCAGTCCGGCGAGAAGAAAGCGCCGCCGTCGTATCCCGGCGCCGAGGTCAGCCGCCGGACGTGGCTGCCGTCCGCGTCCATGCGGTAGAGATCCAGGTCGCCGTCGCGGTCGGAGGTGAAGATCAGCGAGCCGTCGCGGTTGCAGACCGTGGTCTCGGCGTCGTAGGCGTGATTGTCGGTCAGGCGCCGCAGGTCCGAGCCGTCCGGCCGCGCCGTCCAGATGTCGTAGGTCGGATAGACCGCCCAGACGTAGCCGCGCGAGCGATCGGCGGCAGGCGGGCAAGCGTCACCGGCGGCATGGGTGGAGGAGTACAGCACGCGCTGGCCGTCGGGCATGAAGTAGGAGCAGGTGGTTCTCCCCTTTCCGGTCGAGACCAGGACCGGCGCGCCGCTGCCGTCGGCCGGCATGCGGAAGATCTGGTCGCACTCGAACGGCGGCCGGGTCGACTGGAAGATCAGCTGCCGGCCGTCCGGAGACCAGTAGGCCTCGGCGTTCTGACCGCCATGGGTCAGCATCAGCAGGTCGGCAAGATGGCTCTCGCGCCCATCGGAGAGCGGTGCGGGCGGTGCGTGCGGCGCCTGCGGCGCGCCGGCCACCGCCGCGCCGTTCCCGGCCGTGCCGGCCTCGCCGGCGCCAGCCGCGTGGGCAGCGGCGAGCAGCAGGACGGCCGCCGTCGCGGCCAGGCCCGCGCGTACGGACTTCTCCACTCTCATCGGCAGTGCCTCTCCAATCCCCGGTCTGAACCCACTCTAGTGCCCCGGCTGCCGGCCCGCAAGCGCCGCGCCCGACGCGGGCTCCGCTCGCGCACGCTGTAGAATCCTCGCCTCCGCGGTCCCCTCGAGACCGCGAGCCGCGGCGATGCCGGTCCTACCGGCATGATAGTTTCGCCCGGCTTGGAGCGCGCCGGGTGGGCGCCCGGAATCGGATCGCCACCGCCACGGTTTCCAGGTAAGCTGAGGCGCCGAATCATCCCCCCCGACCCGAAAGTGAGATCGATCATGGCAGAGCAGCACCACCCCTCGCACGAGCCCCAGGGTACCGACCACCAGGAGGAGGAGCAACAGCAACTCGCTCGGGAGGCGCCCGAAACGCATGAGCCGCGGCCGTCCCAGGCCACTGCCGAGCCGCAACCGCAGCCGGCCGCCGCTGCGGAGCCGCAGCCGGCACCGGCCGCCACCGAGCCGCCGCCGCAGGAGGTCGCCGCCGAATCGCGGCCGTCGCAGGCCGGCACGGAGCCCGGGTCGCAGCAGGCAGGAGCCGAGCAGGCCGCCCATGCCGCCCATGCCGCCGATACCCCCGAGGCGCCGCCGGAGAAGCGGGACTTCGCCGAGATCCTGGCCGAGTTCGAGCAGGGCAAGAGCGGCGCGGAGCGGGCCGGAGCGCCCGAGACCGCCGGCGCCACCGCGGGAGCGGCAGCCGCCGCCACCTCAGGGGTCCCGGCAACTCCGAACGTCGGCCAGAAAGTCAGCGGCAAGGTCCTCTCCATCACCGGCGACCAGGTCTTCGTCGATCTCGGCACCAAGTCCGAAGGGATGATCGAAGCCGCCCAGCTGCGCGACGCCGAGGGACAGCTCACCGTTAAGGTGGGCGACAGCCTCGATGCCATCGTCACCGCCATCGACCCCGAGAGCGGCGTCGTCGTGCTGCGTAAGAAGGCATCCGGCGGCCGCGGCGGGCACCAGGAGGTGGCGAACGAGCTGCGCCAGGCCTTCCAGTACGGCATGCCCGTCGAAGGCCTGGTCACCGGCATCAACAAGGGTGGCGCGGAGGTCCAGGTCTACGGCATGCGCGCCTTCTGCCCGCTGTCGCAGCTCGACCTGCGCTACGTCGAGAACCCCCAGCAGTTCATTGGCCAGCGCCTGAAGTTCAAGGTCTCGCGCATCGAGGAGGGCGGGCGCAACCGCCGCCCGGACATCGTGCTCTCCCGCCGGGCCCTGCTCGAGGAGGAGGCCCAGGCGAAGGCCGCCGAGCTGCGCGCCCGGCTGCAGATCGGCGCCGTGCTGAAGGGCCGGATCACCTCGCTGACCACCTACGGCGCGTTCGTCGACCTGGGCGGCCTGGAAGGCCTGCTGCACGTCAGCGAGATCGGCTACTCGCGGCTGGCGGATCCGCGCGAGGCGCTGTCGGTGGGCCAGGAGATCGAGGTGCAGGTGATCAAGATCGAGAAGGGGAAGGACGAGAAGCGCCCCGAGCGCATCTCGCTGTCGCGGCGCGCCCTCGAGCGCGATCCCTGGCGGGATGCCGCGGACCGTTTCCCCGAAGGCGCGGTCGTGCCGGGACGGGTGATGCGCCTCGAGTCCTTCGGCGCCTTCGTCGAGCTCTCCCCCGGCCTCGAGGGGCTGGTCCACGTCAGCGAGCTTGGCGCCGGGCGGCGCCTGAACCACGCGCGCGAGGCGGCGCAGATCGGCCAGGACGTCAAGGTGCGGGTGCTCAACGTCGATCCGGTCAAGCGCCGCATCTCGCTCTCCATGGCCCAGGCAGGGACGGGCGACGACCACGAGCCGGCGGAGCAGGCACCGTCCCGGGAGGCGCGCCCCCCTCGGGAGGCGCGCGAGCCTCGCGACTCCCGTGACTCCCGCGGCTCCCGAGAGCCCCGCGAGCCACGAGAGCCCCGGGAGCCCAGGGAGCCCCGGGAGCCGGCGAACGCAGGCCAGCAGCAGCAGCCCGCCAGCTTCGGCTCGCTGGGCGACTTCTTCAAGTCCAGCGAGCAGCGCCGCAAGTAGGCCGCGACCCTCGCTCTCCCATGGAGACCTCCCAGGCCCAGGCGCAGGCCCGACGACCGCCGCTGCCGGCCGCGGCCGAGCCGCGGATCGAGCTGCGCGGCGTGTCGCTCTGCTACCGCCTGGCCAAGCAGCGCATCCGGTCCTTCAAGGAGTACGCGATCCACTTCATGAAGGGGTCGCTCGCCTACGAGCAGCTCTGGGCGCTGCGCGACGTCGCCTTGACCATCCACTGCGGCGAGACCGTCGGCATCGTCGGCCGCAACGGCGCCGGCAAGAGCACGCTGCTCAAGGTGATCTCGCAGGTGCTCAAGCCCACCGCCGGCGTGGCCACGGTGCGCGGCAGGCTGTCTCCCATCCTCGAGCTCGGCACCGGCTTCGACCGCGAGCTGACCGGCTTCGAGAACATCTACCTGAATGCCCTGCTGCTCGGTCACTCGCGCCGCGAGGTGGCGGACGCGATCGACGAGATCGTGGAGTTCAGCGGCCTCGGAGACTTCGTGCGCGCCCCGATCCGCAACTACTCCAGCGGCATGCTCGCCCGGCTCGGCTTCGCGGTCGCCACCGCCTGGCTGCCCGACATCATGATCCTCGACGAGGTGCTGGCGGTCGGCGACGCCTCCTTCACCGCCAAGTGCGAGGACCGCCTGCGCCGCTTCCACGATGCCGGCACCACCGTGCTCATGGTCTCCCACAGCGCCGAGGCGATCCGCCACAATTGCGCCCGCGCCGTCTGGCTCGACGCCGGCAGGCTGCTCGCCGACGGCCCGACCGACGAGGTCCTCGAGCTCTACAAGGGCCACGGCACCGAGCCCGACGCCCGCCGCGCCGGCCACCTCACCATCGGCGCCTGAAATGAAATTCCTCTCGGATGGGGAGGGGGTTCCCTTCCCCCCGGGGGGTTCCTACCCTCTGAGCCCGTATGGGCGAGGGGTCGATGTCCTCCGACGCCGCCCCATTGCCCTGGACCCCTCGCCCATACGGGCTCAGAGGGTAGGAACCCCCCGAGGGGAAGGGAACGGCACCGACTGTGGAACCATAAATAGGCATCCTGACAGGAGAATTTGACTCTTGACGCCGGTTCTATGCTACTCTTCAAAGCCGATTCAGCTGTCGCGTGGTCGTGCAAAGTTTTACTGGGCCGCTTGGGCCGCTTTCTTCGTGAGGAGCTTCCGTACGCCCATGATCTGCCAGAGCGCCTCCCGCCGCCGTGGCCTCGACCTCCCCTCCCAGCTCGCCCTGATCGCCCTCTTCTTCATCATCGTCCTGATCGCTCCGGTCGCGGCCTCTCCGGCGGCGGCGCAGAGCCTCTACGGCTCGCACGAGTCGCTGGTGCGGCAGAACCTGGTCGCCCAGCAGCACGCCTACGCCTACTTGCGCACCACGCAGGACGTGGCGCAGTCGGTCGGGAGCGGCATCCTCGTCGCGGTCCACGGCAACGACGACTTCCAGCTGGCCTCCGGCGAGGTGTCCTTTCCATACGCGCGCCCGGAGGTCAAGACCTTCCTCGAGCAGCTGTCGAGCGCCTACCATGCCGCCTGCGGCGAGCCGCTGGTGGTCACCAGCCTGGTCCGCCCGATCTCCCGTCAACCCTGGAACGCCTCGCCGATCTCGGTGCATCCCACCGGCATGGCGGTGGACCTGCGGCGCAGCGACCGGCACAGCTGCCGGCAGTGGCTCGAGAGCACCCTGCTGGCCCTCGAGGGCGAGGGCATGATCGAGGCGATTCGCGAGCGCTGGCCACCCCACTACCACGTCGCGGTGTTCCCCGACCCGCTGTTGCTGCCCGGGCCGATCGGCGACCCGAACGGCGTTGTGCGAGTCGCGGCGCTGGCAGTCGCGCATGGGGAGACGCTGTCGGGACCCGAGGCGTCCTTCGCCTCCTTCGAGGACAGCGAGCCAGCGACCCGTCACGGCCGGGTCCACCTGGGCCGCTCCGCCCGCACCGGCCGGTACCGCATCACGCAGACCGCGGTCGCCCGGCGCACCTGGCGCTCTCGGCAGGCCGGGCAGTCGTCGACATCGGCGAGCACCGCCGCCATCGACATCCGCCGCAGCCATCACGGCGCCAGCGCCCGTCATGGCCAGCAGGCCCACGACAGCCGCCAGGGCCGGCAGCAGGCCGGCGCCGTCGCCAACGCCCATGCCAGGACGGCGGCGACGGCGGCGAAGCACCGCTCCTCCGCCACCCGCTCTCGCTCGCGCTCACGCTCCCGCGCCTCGTCCCGCACGACGACGGTAGCGGCGAAGTAGCGCGCCGGTCCGGCTCCCTCTCCATCGGTTCTAGCCCGTCACGCGGTGGGCGATGATCTTCTGTTGCAGGCCCTTGAGCTGGAACTCGCCCAGCGGCTCGGTGGGGATGGCGCCGGCGAGCAGGCGGTAGGTCTCCGGGCCGACCACGACCTCGCCGGGACCCGCGACGAGCGCCTCGAGGCGGGCCGCGACGTTGACCGTGTTGCCGAGCACCGTGTAGTCGACGCGGCGCGCGCTGCCGATGTCGCCCACCACCACCGGGCCGCTGTTCAAGGCGACCCGGGCGGCGAAGCCCGGTAGCCCCTGCGCGGCGCGATCCTCGTTCCAGGCCCGCAGGCTGCGCTGGATCTCGACCGCGGCGCGCACCGCGCGCTCGGCATGATCGGGCTGCGGCATCGGCGCACCGAAGAACGCCATCACGCAGTCGCCGATGAACTTGTCGAGAGTGCCGCCGGCGGCAAAGATCGCCTCGACCGACAGGTTGAGGAAGGCGTTCAGGAGCTCCGCGGCCTGCTCCGGCGTCGAGTCCTCGGCAAAAGCCGTGAAGCCGACCAGGTCGGCGAACAGCACCGTCGCCTCGGCGGCGCGTAGCTGGCGGATGCCCTCCTCGGTGCCGCCCGCTCCCTGGCGCAGCACTTCCTCGATCAGCGCCGGCGAATGGTAGCGCTCGAGCCGCGTGCGCACCTGTTTCTCGAACTCGGCCTTGGCGGCGTAGCGGAGGCGCTCGATCGCGACCGCCGCGTAATTGGCGATGGTGGCCAGGAAGTCCACCTCGCGCTCGCCGAAGGCGCCGACGTGGAAGGGAGAGTCGACCTGCACCACCCCGATGATGTGCTCGCCTGACCAGAGGGGCGTGCACATCGCGGAGCGGATCTGGTGGAGGCGGATCGATTCGCCGCCGCTCAGCCGCTGGTCCGACAGCGCGTCGAGGGTGACCAGCGCCACCCGCTCGCGCATCACCGCCCGCAGCATCGTCCGCGACACCGGCACCTCCATCGACGGGCGGAGCTCCACGCGGTCCTTGAAGCGCGCGGCCTCGCACACCAGGTCGGAGGAGGCGTCGGAGAGCAGGATGAAGCCGCGGTCGACCGGCAGCGCCTCGAAGAGGATGTCGAGCACGCGCACCAGCACGTCGTCGACCGAGTCGGCGACCAGCAGGACGCGGGCCAGGCGGGCCAGGAAGCTCAGCATCCGGATGGCGTTGTCCTCCGCCGGCGGCAAAGGGGCCGCACCCGCCGAGCCCGCCCCCGGAACCACCGTGCCCGCTTGCAGACCGAGCGCCGCCGTGACGTCCGCGAGCGGCCGCACGATGGTGGCGTTGGCGAGGCCAGGGATCTCGCTCGCCGCCGGCGGCTCCTCGCCGGGCTGCCGGCCGGGCGCGGCGGGCATGGCGGGGGGCGTCGCGACGGCGACCGGCGGCGGCGGCGGCGGCACCGACTCGACGTCGAGCTCGAACACGCCGACGGTGATGCGGTCGCCGGGACGCAACGGCGCCGAGCGCACCGGCACGCGGTTGACCTCGACGCCGTTGGTGCTGCGCAGGTCGTGAATGTGCCAGCCGTCGGGCCCCCGCCGGATCTCGGCGTGGTTGCGGGAGACCGACACGTCGGCGAGCACGATGTCGTTGTCGCCGCCGCGGCCCAGCCGCACCCGTCCACCGGTCAAGGGAAAGAGACGATTCTCGTCGCCGATGGCAAACCGCAGGCGGAGCATGGGGCTCTTCATCATATCCGAAGGCCTCGGGAGGCCCCCTTGTCTCCGGTTCCAAGGGGGGTTGCACTACGGTTATAGAAAGATGATAAACTCACTCACAAATGGACCGGACCGCGATGCCCAGCCTCCATTCCCTCCAAAGCCCCCGCTATTGCACCTGTACCCGGCGGGTGTGAGCGGCAGCTTCGCGCCCACGCCCGCTCCCAGATCCTTCAGCCTCTTTCACCCGCCGTGCGATGGCAAGGCCCGCCGCCTGCCGGCGCCGGCACGGGTTCCCTGAGACGGCGGCACTCGGCCCGCACGGATGGCCCCGGCCGCGGTGGCCGCCTCGGCCAGCGATTGCCAGCGATTGCGATTGGCACGGCACACGCCGCAGGCAACCGCGCGGGCAGCGCGGTCTAAATGAGGTAGCACCCAGGAGAAGGAGTCGATGCCCAAAGCCCCCGAGATCGAGCCCGACTGGGAGCTGGTGCGCAAGCGCAACTTCGTCGAGCGGCTGAAACACGAGAAGGGCGGCCTGGCGGTCCTCGACGACCTGCCGGCGATGATCGCCGCCGGCTACGAGGCGGTGCCGGAAGAGGACATGGTGCGCTTGCAGTGGTACGGCCTGTACCACGACAAGCCGAAGCTCGGCCACTTCATGATGCGGGTCAAGGTCCCGGGCGGCCGCCTCACCCCGCGCGGGCTGCGCACCATCGGCGAGATCGCGCAGCGCTTCGGCCGCGGCCATGGCGAGCTCACCACCCGTCAGAACATCCAGCTCCACTGGCTCGAGATGGGCCGCCTGCCGGAGGTGCTCGCCACCCTGGCCGCGGCCGGCCTGACCACCACCGGCGCCTGCGGCGACAACGTGCGCAACATCACCGGCTGCCCGGTGGCGGGCCTCGACCGCGACGAGCTCTTCGACTGCCGCGAGCTGCTGGCGGAGGCTGCCGACTTCTTCATCCGGCACCGCGAGTACTCGGACCTGCCGCGCAAGCACAAGATCACCATCTCGGCGTGCGTGCACCAGTGCAACGCGCCGGAGATGCACTGCATCGCCCTGCTCGGCACGTTCCGCTGCGGGCAGCCGGGCTTCGCCGTCAAGGTGGGCGGCGGTCTCTCCACCTGGCCGCGCCTCGCCGACGACCTGGGGGTGTTCGTGCCGGCGCCCGAGGCGATCGACGTGCTGCGCGCCATCCTCGACGTCTGGCGCGAGGACCGGCGCTACCGGCTGTCGCGGGCCCGCGCCCGCCTCAAGTTCATGATCGACGACCTCGGTCCGCGGCGCTTCCGGGAACGAGTCGAGGCGCGCCTTGGCCGCCCGCTGCTCGACGGCAGCGCACCCGCGGCGCCGGCCGCCGAGGCCGACCACGCCGGCGTCCACGCGCAGCGCCAGGACGGGCTGGCCTATGCCGGCTTCCCGGTCTACCTGGGGCTGATGAACGGCGAGCAGATGCTGAAGCTCGCCGACCTCGCCGCCGAGGTTTCGGATCGGGAGGGGGGCCGGGAGGGCGGCCACGGGCGACAGGATGAAGTGGAGATCCGTCTCACCCGGCGGCAGAACTTCATCCTCGCCAACCTGCCGGCGGAGCGGGTGCAGGAGGTCGTCCGGCGAGTGGCGGCGATCGGCTTCCCGCTCGCCGCCGGCAACCTGCGGCGGCTGGCGATCGCCTGCACCGGCAATCCGTTCTGCAACTTCACCGTGGCCGAGACCAAGGGCCGCCTGCGGCAGATCGTCGACCACCTGGAAACCGCGTTCGGCGACCAGGCCGCGGCCCTCGGCGAGCTGCGCTTGAACCTCGACGGCTGCCCGCACGCCTGCGCGCACCACTGGATCGGCGACATCGGCCTGCAGGGCACGACCCTGCGTGAGCGCGGCGCGGCCGGCGAGCGGCTGCAAGGCTACGACCTGTTCCTGCGCGGCGGCCTGGCGCGCGGCGCGGCGATCGGCAGGCCGGTGCTGCGCCGGGTCCCGGGCGACGTGGTGCACCTGGCGATCGAGCGGTTGTGCCGCGCCTGGCTCGACGGCCGCCAGCCGGAAGAGCCCATCCAGCAGTTCTTCATCCGTCACAGCGACGAACAGCTGATCGACATCGCCGGCGTGCCGGCGGAGGTCCTCGCGCGATGATCCATGAGCCCCTGTTGCAGGTCGCCGCGGCGGCTCCCGGCGCGCCCCGCGACCTGCTCGACGAGTTCGAGGCCGGCCAGCTGGCCAACGACTTCGACGCCGCCACCCCCGAGGAGGTGCTCGAGTGGGCGATGGCGCGCTGGCAGCAGCGCCTCGCCATCTGCACCAGCTTCCAGGCCGAGGGCATGGCGCTCTTCGACATGGCATGGCGCATCGATCCCGCGGTGCGCCTGTTCACCGTCGACACCGGGCGCCTGCCGCAGGAGACCTACGAGATCATGGAGCAGGTGCGCGAGCGCTACGGCGCGGCGGTCGAGGTCCACGTCCCCGAGGCGCGCAAGCTCGAGCGGATGACCACCCACTTCGGCCCGAACCTCTTCCGGCGCTCGGTCGAGGCCCGCCTGCTCTGCTGCAGCGTGCGCAAGGTGGAGCCGATCCGCGGCGCCCTCGACGCCCTCGACGCCTGGGTGACGGGGCTGCGCCGCGACCAGTGGGCGAGCCGCGCCAACATCCGCAAGATCGAGATCGATCACGACCATGGCGGGCTGGCGAAGATCAATCCGCTGGCCGACTGGACCGCCGAGGAGGTCTGGGACTACAACCGCGCCCACGACGTGCCGGTGCACCCGCTCTACGCGCGGGGCTACACCAGCATCGGCTGCATGCCGTGCACGCGCCCGACCGGCGACGGCGAGGACCCGCGAGCGGGCCGGTGGTGGTGGGAGAAGAACGCCCCGAAGGAGTGCGGCATCCACTGCCCCCTCGAGACCGGGGGTCTCGAGCACGAGCTGGAAGCGATGCTGCACGGCGGCGGAGCCGAGCGGTGACGGAGACCGAGACGGAGACGGCAGCGGCGCCGGCGAGCACGGCCCTGCCGGTCGAGCCGGCCGAGCGCGAGCTGGTGCTCGAGGAGATCGCGGCGGTGGCCGGCGCGGTGCACGACCCGCGGGCGCGAGCCCTCTACGAGGAGCTGGCGGCGGCGGTGGCCGGCGGCGAGGTGGCGCCGGCGCTGACCGCGGCGTTGCAGCGGGTGCTCGAGATGTCGCTCGCCACCGGCCGGGCGCGGCGCCTCCACGGCGCGCAGCACGAGGCGGCGATGCTGCGCCTGTTCTTTCGCACCCCTGCCGGGGCGGCGCT
>DATNKH010000682.1:0-4398 GCA_035603475.1 Thermoanaerobaculia bacterium | reverse complement strand
GCTCTCGACAATCGTCACCTCGGGCTCGCGCGGCGCATTGGCCGCCGCCGCCTCGGCCCGCGCGATGCGGCCGATGGAGTCCAGCACGTGCTGGCGCACCTGCCGGTTGAAGGCGCGCACCGTCAGCTGCAGCTTCACCTCGTCCGGGATGATATTGTGCTTGGTGCCGCCGTGGATCGAGCCGACGGTGACCACGACCGGTTGCTGCGGGTCGTTTTCGCGCGACACGATGGTCTGCAGGGCGAGCACGGTGCGCGCCGCGATCACCACCGGATCGACGGTGGTCTGCGGCGCCGCGCCGTGGCCACCCTTGCCATAGATCGTGACGTCGACGGAGTCGGAGCTGGCCAGGATGTACCCCGGCGTGTAGCCGAGCTTGCCTGCCGGCAGCTTCGGCGAGTCGTGGAGGGCCACCACGTAGTCGGGCTTCGGGAAGCGGCTGTAGAGGCCGTCCGCGAGCATCGCCTTGGCGCCCTTGACCACCTCCTCGGCGGGCTGCGCGATGAGCACCAGCGTGCCATGCCAGCGTGCCCGCTCCTGGACCATGCGCGCCGCGGTTCCCACCCAGACGGTCATGTGCACGTCGTGGCCGCAGGCGTGCATCACCGGCACCTCGAGGCCGGCGTCGTTCCTCGCCTTCACGGTGCTGGCGTACGGCAGGCCGGTCTTCTCCTCGACCGGCAGCGCGTCGAGCTCGGTGCGCAGCATCACGGTCGGCCCCGCGCCGTTGCGCAGCACCCCGACGACACCGGTGCCGCCGACCCCGGTCGTCACCTCGAAGCCCAGCCGCCGCAGCCGCTCGGCGAGCTTCGCCGCGGTCTTCTCCTCGTGCATCGACAGCTCGGGATTGCGGTGGAGATCGACGTAGAACGCGACGAGATCGGGATCGAGAGCGGGCGTCGCGGCAGATCCGGCGCCGGCCAGGCAGAGCAGCACCGCGGCGGCGGCGAGCGTGGGGACGCTGGACGAAGATCGGCGATGGCTGCGGCGCATGGATGACCTCCCAGAGAACTGGAACCCCGGCATCAGACAGCGCCGCCGCCGCACTGTCAAGCCGGCCGGAACTGGAGTAGTGTCGTGGTTAGATTCGCCTTGCCTCCCTCGCTCCGTTTGGGCGAGGCCGCGGCTCCGCCTGTCGCCAGTCGCGGCACCCCGGCTGGGAGGGTCCGCAGTCCTACGCCACCGCCCTCTAGGCTTGGACCCTCGCCCAAACGGCGCGAGGGAGGCAAGGCGAATCTAGCAATCCAGGACACTACCGGAACTGGGATCGCGGGCACGCCGGTTGCAGCCGCTCGGGCCATGATTCCCATCCGCGACACCGTCCCGAGCCGGCACGTGCCGGTCGTCACCTGGGGCCTCATCGCGGTCAACGTGTTGGTCTTCCTGTACCAGCTGGCGCTGCCGGAGCAGGCGCAGCAGCAGCTGATCCTGGTCTATGGCATCGTGCCGGCGCGCTTCACCCATCCGGCCTGGGCCAGCTCCGTCGGCTTCCCGCCCGAGAGCCTGTGGCCGTTCATTACCAGCCAGTTCCTGCACGGCGGCTTCTTTCACATCCTGGCCAACATGTGGACGCTCTGGATCTTCGGCGACAACGTCGAGGACCGCATGGGACCGCCGCGCTTCCTGGTGTTCTACCTGTGCTGCGGGATCGCCTCCGGGGTGCTGCTCTGGATGTCCAGCCCCGATTCGGAAGTGCCGACGATCGGCGCCTCGGGCGCCATCGCCGGCGTGCTCGGCGCCTACCTGCGGCTCTACCCGCGCGCCCGCATCCTGACGCTGATCCCGATCCTCATCATCCCGTTCTTCTTCGAGCTTCCCGCCTACTTCTTCCTCGGCTTCTGGTTCCTCAGCCAGCTGCTCAACGGCACCTTCTCGGTCGGCGGCCACGCCGCGGAGGGCGTCGCCTGGTGGGCGCACGTCGGCGGCTTCCTTGCCGGGCTCGCGATCTGCCCGCTCTTCCTGCGCCGCGAGCGCACCGGTCCGCTGCGGCGCCACTTCATCCTCCCCGACGTGCCGTCGCGGGCGGAGCAGCGGCCGATCGATCCCTGGGGATAGATAGGGCGCATCCCCCGTTCCGCTACGGCGCCAAGCCGCCCGGCAAGGCCTCGTCCGGCAGGACCGTCGAGTCGTCGAGCTGCGGCGCGTAGAGGCCGAGGTAGTGGCGGCGCCACCAGGCCCCGGTCCTGGCGCGGGTGGCGCGGTCGGTGAACCAGTACTGCCAGAGGACGGCGCGCACCGCCCGCGGCCGGGCGCCGTGGAAGGGATCGGCGGCGAACAGGCTCAGCACGGTCGGCTCGCCGGCCAGCAGCCGCGCCTCGGTGGCCAGCACCCAGGGCTCGCTCTCCCAGGACGCCAGGGAGGCGAACCAGAGGTTCCACTCGAAGCGCGGCTGGTAGGGGGCGTAGATGCCCGGCGCCCGCATCGGGTCCTGGGGCTTGTACCGGAACGGATAGGCCACCCAGGTCCGGCCGTCGCGGCTGCCCTGGAACTCGATCTCGTAGCGCGCCCGCGTCATCACCGCGAACAGGCCGAAGCGATTGGCGATCCGCAGCGGCTCGAGGGCCAGCGCCGGGGCGAGGAGCGGCCGCGGCACCTGGCGCGGCACGAACGCCACCACCGTGGCGTAGAACACCCAGGCCAGCGCCGCCGCCGCCGCGACCAGGCGCCAGAGGCGCGGCTGGCCCACCGGGCAGGCGGCCACCGGCTTGAAGCCGAGCCGCGCCCAGGCGGCGTCGTCGACCAGCAGGACGCCGAGGACCAGCACCAGGTAGTTGAGGAAGGCGTAGTTGGCGGTGAGGATGATGCCGATCTGCCATGGCGTCACGAGCAGTGCCACGGCGAGCCTGAAGCGCCGCGGCAGGAACACCAGCCAGACCACCGCCAGCTCGACGGCCAGCGTCAGCAGCGCGGTGGCGGCATGGAAGCCGTGCGGCAGCTGGTGGACATACCAGCCGAGCCAGGTGGGCAGCGGCCCGTTCTCGTAGTAGTGGTCCATGGAGGTGAGGTCCCGCCATTCGGGATCGCCGCTCGCCAGCTTGACCACCCCCGATTCGAAATAGATCCGGAACCACTCCCAGCGCACCAGCCACAGCGCCGCCCACGACGGCGGATGGGCTGCGCCGAGGCCCGGGCGCAGACCCGGAGGCGCCAGGAACAGCGACAGGAAGCCCGCCTCGAGCAGCATGCCGTCGGACTGGTAGGAGGAGAACTCCTGCGCGGCGGTGACGAACGACAGGAAGGCGATCGTCGCCACCGCGAGCGCCCCGCGCGGCCAGAGGTTCAGCGCCAGCATCGCCGAGGCGATGAAGCCCGCGACCACCAGCGCCGTCAAGGCGCGGTCGCCGGCGCCCAGCCAGAGCAGGGTCGGCGCCAGCCAGAAGCGTTGGCCGGGATACGCGCGAGCGAGCGAGCGCAGGTAGTCGGCGGCCGGCAGGATGCCGCGCGTGCCGATGAGGCCGTGGATCTGGAACGCCAGCGAGTAGAAAGCCGAGAAGAAGATCGCGCCGAGGGCGCGCAGGAAGAGCCAGCGCGACCACAGGTAGAGGGAGCTCCCGGGCGGGCACCAGCGGCCGAAGAGGCGCTCGAGAACGGAAGGGAGCGGGGGCGGTGGCGTCGCCGGGGGCGCCTGGGCTGGCGCCCCGACCGTCGCCGCGACAGCCGTGTCTGCCGCCGGGCTCTCCATGCTGCGGATCGTACTCCGCGCTGGGCGCCGAACAGAGGGTCGGTTCCTCGCGAAGATCCTTTTTCTCCGCCTCCCTTTGAGCGAGGGGTCCCAAGGGAACCGACCTTGGACTTCGAGTGCCTCGCCCAAAGGGAGGCGGAGGGAAGGGATCTTCGCGAGGAAACCGACCCGCTACACTCACGGGTTCCCCGGGGGTTGCGGCGCGCGTTGCGGCTTCCAATTGAAGCCGTTATACTGCCGTAACATGGCCAAAGTCGCGGTGGTGGACGATGCCGCGGAGGTGCTGGACCTGATCCGCGGCATCTTGCGCGCCGGCGGACACGAGGTCGTCACCTACCTGGACGGCGTCGGCCTCGAGCAGAAGCTCGCGGCCGAACGCCCCGACGTGCTGCTGCTCGACATCGTGATGCCGGAACGCAACGGTTTCCAGGTGCTGCGCAGCCTGAAGAAGGACCCGGCCACCAGGTCGCTGCCGGTGGTCCTGATCAGCTCCAAGACGGCGCCGAGCGACGTCGAGTGGGGCAAGCTCCAGGGCGCCGACGACTACCTGACCAAGCCCTTCACCCCGAGGCAACTGCTCGCCTCGGTCGACCGCTTCCTGCAGCGATGAGCGGTATACCCGAGCTCCCGCAGCCGCCCGCCGCGCCAGCGCCGGTAGCGTCGCCGGCACCTCCGGGAAGCGCGCGCCCTCCGGCGGCGCCGCGGCTGGCTCTCTT
>DATNKH010000681.1:0-11097 GCA_035603475.1 Thermoanaerobaculia bacterium | reverse complement strand
GGCGGGGTCCGGCAGCGGCTTCTTGAAGTCCTTGTCGGTCAGGACGATGACCGACTTCCGCTTGGGCTCCACCTTGGCGGCGGGCGGCGGCGCCGCGGCCTGCTGCTTCGCCTGCGCGGTCGCCTGCTTGCTGGCATCGATGTCGACCCGGTCGGCGCGCATCGACGAGAGGGTGCCGTTCGGCAGGGTGAAGACCAACAGCTTGCCCTTCAGCTGCCAGGTTCCCCGGATCTCGAAGCGCTCGCCCTGGCGGGTGACGATCCAGTCGGCATGGAGGGGCGCGGGACCGAGAAGGAGCAGCGCGAGGGCGCCGGCGGCGGCCAGCGCGGTGACGGCAGCGGTGGTGACGGCGGCGGCGCCAGCGCCAACCGCAGGGAGGGTGAGCACCCGGCATCGAGACTTCATGGCTGGGGTTAGAACTCCTTCCAGTTCTTCTCGATTATACACACCGGGACGGCCCCGACGTTGTAAGTCGTGTTGAAGGTGTCGGTGACGTTGATGTTGATCCGCTTGTTGGTGAAGCGGCAGCTCGACGGCATCATCTTGATGATCTGGGCCATCACGTCCTTGACCGCATTCGACAGCGGGAGCTCGGACGGCGGGTTCGGGTTCGCCTTGGTGACGATGATCGGGGTCGACTCGGCGGTGGTGACGTTGAGCCCCAGGTCCTTCGACAACACGAAGTAGCGGTTGCTGGTCGGCACCACCCCGGGCGAGCTTTCCGCTCCGACCTGGGAGCTGATGGGGTCGCCGTTGTTGATGTTGAGCAGGAAGACGTGCGTGTCGCCGGTGTCGGCACAGACGGCGTTGTTGCTGCCCACCACGATCGGCTTCGGCACGTAGCTGCCGAAGATCAGCAGGCCGGAGAGCGCGAACGCCTCGCTGAGCAACCGTTCATTGGGATCGTTGGCGACGCCGTCGCCGGGCAGATCGAAGAAGTAGCCGGGCTGCAAGCCGCTGGGCGGGTTGAGCAGGAAGTTGCTGTTCGGGTTGAGCGAGCCGTCCGGCGTCAGCGCCTGGAAGTTGACCGCCGTGAGCGGCACCGGCGTGTTGGCCGCCGTGAAGCCGGTGTCGATGATGACGTAGAAGCGGCCGTCGGTCGAGTTCTTGTCGGTGGCGGCGGCGTTGGTCCACAGGTCGAAGCGGTTGCCGGTGCCGAACGCCAGGCCGTACTGGTTCCGGTCGGTGTCGAGGAACACCGAGGGCGGGAAGTAGATCGGCCGGCCCTGGGTGTTGAAGATCTCGAACGGCTGCCAGTACGGCTGGCCGGTCCCCCCGTTGACCGCCGTCGACACCCGGCCGGTGACGCTGTCGATCGGCGCCGCCTGGCTGAGGTCGACCTTGTACACGTGGCCCGCCACGGTGCCGATATAGATCGTGTCGATATAGCCATCCTGGCCGGTGTCGACGGCGGCGGGCTCGCTGGGCGTCGCGCCGTTCAGCTGGCGCTTGTAGATCACCTTGCCGGTCGCCATGTCGAGCATGTAGAGCCAGTTGCCCTGGCTGTTGCTGAGGCTGCGGTCCAGGCCGCCGCCGAAGATCACCACCCACTGCTCGTGGAAGCTGACGCAAGCGGTGGTGTCGCAGATCCTCACGCGGCCGCTGTTCGGACGCGACCAGGTCTCGCCGAGGTCGGGCTTGCCGAAGCCCGCACCGGAAGCGTCCTCGTCCGCGGGCCTCAGCTGGCAGTTGGTGGAGCAGGTCGGAACCACCTTGACGCTGTCGGTGAACTCCCACAGCGGCGTCGGGTAGGGCAGCTGGCCGCATCCGCTGCCGCCGTTCATGCAGTTCGGCAGGTAGTTGGAAGCGTTGGGGTTCGGCAGCTGGATCGCGGGCGTCGTGTTGTTGCCGGGCGTCTCGAAGTCGCTTTGCAGGGTGTCGGGCTGGGTGACGTCCAGGGCGTAATAGCCATGGCCGCCCTCGCGCAGGCCGGCGATCACCAGGCTGTGCCATTGGCACGACGCCGGGGGACTCGTCGCCGGGCATGGATTGGTGCCGCCCGTGGCGTCGAAGAAGCCCTCGGTGAGATGGGGCGGGCCGTCCACCATGAAGGTCTGGGCGCCGCCGTTGAGCGGCGGCGCGGCGACGATGGCCAGCTGATTGAGTGTCGGCATGACGGTGCGCGGGATGAAGGCGAAGATCTCGCTGCCGGTGCCGTTGCTGAAGGTCCAGGCGGGCAGACCGGCCACCGTCCCCGGCTGCACGGTGCCGGCGTCCAGGGCGTGGAGCTCGCCGTCGTCGCTGCCGAAGTAGAGCACCTTGCGCCGGAAGCGCTGCGCGGTGGCGAAGGTCTGGTAGCCGTCGACATTGCCGTCGAACAGCGTCGAGTTGACCGGCTGCCCCAGCACCTGGGGGTCCGAGTGGAAGATGTCGCCCAGCAGGTACTGGACCGGCTTGTTGGTGGTCGGGTCCTGGTAGGTCTTGATCGACTCGGTGAACGTGACCGCCTGCTGGGCCGTAGGGTACGGGGCGGTGGCGGTGTTGGGCTGGACGGGACATGGATTCCCGAAAGTTCCCGGCGCGTTCGTGCAGATCGTGCCGACCGGCAAGGCGTTCTCCGTGCAGGTCGAAGCGATCGGCGGCGGGAAGGTGTAGAAGGCGTAGCCAGGACCGCAGAGGCCCAGGGCGTTCTCGAGGTCGAAGAGGTGCGCCGTATCGGTGACCGCGGGCATCTTGAAGTTCAGCCGCAGCTCGCCCGCCAGGATCGGCGTGAACGGCGCGTAGTAGATGCGGCGCTTGGTGGGATCGTTGCCGGCGGTGTCGAGGCCCTGCAGCCCCTGGGCGAGAACGGTGTCACCGCTCGGCGGGGCGTTCTGGGCCTGGCCGCCGCCGGCGTTCCACAGGTGGCAGCCCTGCTGGCCGGCCGCGGTGCACTGCACCGACGGATCCGGAACCAGAGCGTTCGCGGGCATGCCGTCCGGCAGGGTGACCGGGACCGAGTGCTTCGGGATCGGGTCGGTGTAAGCGTCGACGCGGCCGGGCCAGACCGGCACGTTGACCGGCAGGAAGCTGGTGATCAGCTCCTTGTTCTGGACATTGGACTGGATCGACGGCACCGCCGCCGAGGCGAAGGCCGTGGCCTGCGAGGAGATCAGGCTGAGGATGTTCTCGAGGGCGTTGAGGATGTCCTGCTTGCTCTGCGGCAGGATGGGACCGGGGCCGTCGCAGGGGTTCGACGAGCTGCAGAAGCCGGCGGGCGGCGGGTCGGCGGCGGGGAAGCCCGGGGGCTGGCCGGCGACCGTGTTCTTGTTGCCCTTGAAGAAGTGCCGGTTGCCGGTGCCGCCCTCGTCGGCGATGCACTGCAGGGTGTTGTTGTAGCCGCCGACCGTGGTGGTGGTGAGGCCGAGCCCGATGACGTAGGTGCGGATGGGATAGGCGGTGTGCGAGGCCCCGACGTTGACCGAGCGCAGCGCCTCGGCGACGCAGCAGGCATACCCCGGCGTCGGGCTGTTGGGCTTGCCGGTCCAGCTCGTGTAGGCCGGGCAGAGCGACGTGTCGGCGTTCCAGTTGCCGTCGTCGCTGCTGGCCAGGCCGTCGGTGAGGAGCAGCACGTAGGCCGGCTTGCAGGAGAAGAAGGGATCGCCGCTGGCGCCCGAGGCGGTGCCGATCCAGCTGTTGTTGCTGACCGCCTGGAAGCCGCTGGGAGGCCCGGCGAGCGGCGGCGTGAGACCCGTCATGAGGGTGAAGAAGCTCGTCATCACGTTGCCGGTCGGGGTGCCGCCTTCGGGAGCCAGCGGCCGCTGCGTCGCCACCTTCAGCCGCAGGCCGGTCTCGCCCGCGAGCGGGTGGTCCGCCATGTAGTCGGCGATGCCGAAGTCGGGAACGGTGTTGGCCGCGTTCAGCAGGTTCGGCGCCATGCGTTGAGCGATCGCCATCTGCTGGTTGGTGGTCCAGTCGAGCGGGATGATGTCGCCGACCGAGAAGCTGTTGGCTGGGGTGCGGTTCAGGGGAGAGTCGGTGCAGGTCGGCTGCATCATGTTGCAGAGGTTGGTGCCGAACGGTGCGCCGGTGCACGCCGGGGTCGGATCGGCGGGACAGCCCGCGAGGGAGTTGATCTGCCAGGGGTCGTTGGTGGTTGTGTCGGTGTTCGGCTCGAGCTGGTGGTTGGAGCTCGAGTAGTTGGCCTGGATCTCGCGCGCGGCCACGTTCGGGCCGGCGTAGAACTCGCCGCCGTTGCCGTTGACGTCCGGGACGTTGGAGCCGTTCAGGTTGACTCCCCCCGGCTCCCAGTAGACCGTCTGGTTGGCGAGGTTGAAGGTCATGACCTTCGTGCCCTTGGTGGTGATCGAGCTGCACGCGCTGTTCAGGCACTTGTCGACTCGGACGCTGAGCTGGATCGTCGCGCAGCCCAGGATCGTCGTGCCGCACGAGGACGTGGCGGGGTGCAGGTACGTCACCTTGTAGAGCGGCGGGGTGCCGCTCGAGCTCTCGGTAAAGTAGTACGACCAGTCCGCGGTGTTCTGGTCGCCGAGCTTGGGGTAGCGGCGCGCCCGCTCCCACTCCCATCCATTGTCGAGATGGGCCGGCTGTGTCGAGATGCAGCCGACGTTGTTGAAGGGCGAGGGACTGCCGGTGGTGCAGCTCCATGCCTGCTGCCCGAACAGCTCCTGCTGGCCCGACTCCGGGTACTGGAGGCCGCTGTCGAGGGTGATGAAACCGTTCGGCTGCGAGGACGCCACCGAGTACCACCAGTACTTCCAGTCCATCTTGAGCTGCGTCTGGTCGAAGTGCCCGAAGCCGAAGTTGATGTTGGGGTGCGACTGCATGATGGTGTAGATCGACTGCTTGGCGACGTAGATCTTGGAGTCCGGGTCGTCGCCCATCATCCGCGGCAGGCAATCGCCGGGGTCGCACTCCGCGCTGCAGAAGCCCGCGGCGACGTCCGCGGCGGAGCAGGCGACCTCCTGGTGCATCGAGCCCGAGGTGTCGAGGATGATCATGACGTACGGGTTCTGCTGCGTGGCGTGCAGCAGGCTGCGGTCGTCGGCGCGCGCGGCGGACCCGGCGAGTGCTGCGAGCGTCAGCGCCAGGACCGTAGCCAGGCCAAGCAGTCGATGACGGTGGTCACACTCCATGGACTCTCCCTTCGGGCGCGGCGGGAATCAATACCGCAGACCGGTCACGGTCTGGGGGTGATACAAGAAGGCATCCGCATTGGGCCATGGTTGCAGCTCGATCATCGAGCCGACGATCTTCTGGGCCATGTTCTGCGTGTAAGGATGCGAGCCCGTGAGCTGGCCCGCCCGCAGCGAGGTGGCGTTGACGACATGGGTGACGGCGGCGTACGCGGTCTGCTGGTTCTGGTTGATCGACGTCCCAGAGGCCGAGCTGGAATACATGGGGTAGAGCGGCGTCACCGTGATCTGGTCGGCGAAGGTCAAGGGCGGCGCCGAGGAAGCACCGGTGTCCTGCTGGGTGGTGTTGAGCAGGATCGAGAGAGTCTGGGTGTTCCTGCCGCCCCAGAGAGTGCGGGCGCTCGACACGTGGATGCCCGAGTCGGAGGCATAGAAGGTGCGGTTGGCCTCGCGCTCGTTGGCGCCGATCCGCACCTCGGTCTGGGTCATCAGGGTCAGCGCCAGGCCGGCGACGGTCATCACCAGCAGGACCAGCAAGGCGACGATGAAAGCGCTGCCGCGCTCGCGGCGCCGTCGAGAGCGGCAGCAGGCGGCTGGACGATCGATCATGGCGGTCCTCAGAGGTTGCGCAGCCCCACCACCGTGGTCAGCAGGCGGTGACGATAGCAACGGCCGTGGAAAGTGTTCGGGAAGTCGGTCGCCACGTACGTGTGGTCCTCGACCTTGGTGAGCAGCGGCCCCCGGTACGCGGGATCGGGGTTGCCGGTGGTGGCGATGGTGTTGATCCGGACCTCGAGCAGCGGCGCCGCCACGGGGAACGGCGGGTCGCCGGCGACGTTGTAGATCCACTCGTCCGTGGTCGTCGGCGGGAGCGCGCTCGGCGGGACTCCCGTGCCTCCCTCGGTGATCAGGCCGTCACCGTTGAGGTCGACCCCCAGGGCGACCTGGAGATCGAGGAGGTTGTCGGCGACGTCCACCTGCAGGTTGGTCGGATTGTTGTAATAGGGCGTCTCGGTGCCAGGGTACATCCGGGCGCGCGACAGGTGCATCACCGGATCGCCGAGGGCGCTCAGCGTGGTGTCCTGGCGGATGTAGTAGCGGTACTCCTCGAGGACGCCGAGCGTCGCGCCCGCGCTCATCAGGGGCGGCAGTCCCGTGGTGCCGGTGACCGCTCCCAGCTGCTGGAACGCGTTGGCGTTGGCGTCGCCGGTGATGTTGAAGGCGACCCTGATGCCGTTCGGGAAGGTGGCGCTGGCCGGGCATGTCGGTTGGTTGGCGTTCACCACCGAGCTGGCCGGGTTGAGCTCGACGACCGCGAAGTCGACGTCGGACCTCGAGCCGACCAGGATCAGCGGCTCGACCTGGCCCGCCGAAGTGGCGGCGCTCACCGCGGCGATCAGCGGCGTGATGTCCTGGGCGATATTGGTGGGGGTCAACGCGCAGACGATGACGCTCCCGCCGGTGGCGGTGGCTGGCGTGCCGGTGCCGCCGGTCAGCGCGAACCTCCCGGGCCCCGAGGGGTCGAGCGTGAAGATGGGCAGGGTGAAAGCGCCACGGACGATCAGGATGTCGGTGCCGTCCACGGCCTTCGGCGAATTCGAGAAGCCGATGGCGATCTGGTCCGCGGACGAGGTGACGTTGTTGCGCACACCTACCGCGCCATAGGCCTGGTTCGCCGTCCCCCGGTGCAACACCGCCGGCAAGCCGCCGCGGCCGGCCTCGCGGGTCAGCTTCACCATCTCGTACTGGGCCACGCGGAGCGACTGCTGCATGTCGGTGACCTGGCCCTGCACCCGCGCCAGCCGGTTGTGGAAGTCGAACAGCGCCAGGGCGGCCAGGATCACCTCGATGGTGATCAGCGTCGCCACCATCACCTCGATCAGGGTGAAGCCGCGCTGGCGCGGCGGCGTTGCGGCGTCGCGAACGGTGGTCATCGTCAGAAGACCTTCAGGTAACGGACGAGCGTCGTCCGGCGGCCGCCCAGCGGGCCGATTGGCGAGACGCTCTTGACCTGCACCTGGGCCTGGATGACCTGCACCGTGTCTTGGGTCCCCACCGTCAGGGTGCCGCCGGCGATCGGGTTGTTGAACATCTGGTCGTCGTCGGTGTCGTACAGGTTGTATTGGGTCAAGGTGGTCACGCGTGTCCAGACGGCCAGGGGATTGGACGGCTTCGTCGCGACCCAGTACAGGGAGGCGGGGTCCATGTACTCCGTGCTCATCTCCTGCATATCACCTGGCTGCACCTGGATCGACGGCTGCAGAACCGGCACGCGGGTGAAGTCCTCCTCTTTCGACTTCGCGTAGTTGGTCACCCGGGTGTAATCGGCGCCTGCCATGTTGTCGACCATCGCCCGGGTGAACAGCGGCAGGATGCCGATGGCGACGATGCCGATGATCGCCGCCGCGATGAGCGACTCGATCATCGAGAAGCCGCCCTGGCGACTGCCGGTCTCAGAGGTTCTCCGGATCTTCATCCTGGTCACTCCGTCGACTGCCAATGAGTGAGGCCGCGGCGGGCTCGGGAGCACGCCCTCGGCTCGGGGAGAATGCTGGAACGGTCAGAGGAGCAATGCCGGTGCCAGCCGCCGCCGAGCCGCGATTCCGGCCGCAAGCCTCGATGCGTCAGGTGTTTGGATCGAGCGACGAGAAGCCCGCGGCGGCCATGCCCCCGGGCGTGTCGTTACCTTCGGTAACAAAAGTGTCGTGAGCAAAGAAGAGGCGGACCAGGGTGCCGCCACCCTGCCGGTCGTCGAGGCGGATGCGGCCCCCGTGGAGAGTGACGATGCGATGCGAGAGCGCCAGGCCGAGGCCGACGCCGCCGGCGCGGCCGCTGGCGAAGGGGTGGAAGAGACGGTCGCGCACCTCCGGCGGGACACCCTGCCCGCGGTCGGCGACGGTCACCTCGACGCCCGCCGGCAGGTCTTCGACGAGCACCTCCACCGGTCCCCGGCGGCCGGCGTCGCGCTCGGCCTGGGCGGCGTTGTGCAGCACGTTGCGCAGCGCCCGTTCGATGAGCTGCGGATCGCCCCGCAGCAGCGGCTCCGCCTCTGCCCGCTCCGCCGCCGCCGCGTCTGCCCGCTCCGGCGCCTCTGCCCGCTCCGGCGCCTCTGCCCGCTCCGGCGCTGGACGGCGGGCGGCGCGCACCTCGAAGGCGACGCCGGCGAGTGCCGGGTCCGCGGCGGCGCGGCGCGCCAGCGCCTGCATCGAGAATGGTTGGACCCGCGCGGTGCCCGGACGGGCGAAGGCCAGGAAGTCCTCGAGCACCCGCTGCAGGTGGTCGGACTCGCGGCGGATCTCGGCCAGGAAGTCGGCGATCGACTCCTCGCCGGGACGGCGCTCGATCAGGGTCAGGTAGCCGCGCAGGGTAGCCAGGCTGTTGCGCAGCTCGTGGGCGACGCCGGCCGCCATCTCGCCGAGCGTGGCCAGGCGGTCGGTGAGCCGGCTCTCCTCGGCGCGCCGGCGCGCCTCGGTGAGGTCGGCGAACAGCACCAGGTAGCCGCGCGTGGCGCCGTCGTCGCGGCGCAGCGGATGGACGCTGAGCCCCAGGGTCAGCGGCTCGCCCTCGGCGCGGCGCAGGATGCACTCCTGGCGGTTGACCGGCCTCCCCAGGGCGATGGCCGCGTCGAGCAGCGCCAGCAGCTCGGGATGGGGGGCCAGCAGCTCGCCGACCGGTGGCGGCGGCGCTCCGGCGGCGGGCGGCGCGGCGCCGAGCAGCGCGGCGCCGAGAGCGTTGAGCGACAGCACGCGGCCGTCGCGGCCCAGCAGGAGCAGGCCGCTCTCCAGGCTGGCGGCGAGCGTGCGCTCGAGCGCCGCCAGGTCGTCGTCGGCCCGCCGCTCGTCCTGCCCGCCGGCGCCGGCGCCGGCACCGGCCCCGGCGACTCCGGCGACTCCGGCGACCCCGGAGACCCCGGAGACCCCGGAGAGCGGCGCCTGGCGCTCGCCCAGGGCCTCCAGGGCGCGCTCCAGGGTGGCGATCAGGAACTCTGCCTCGTCCTCGCCCGCGGCAGCCGGCTGGCCGAGCTGGCGGGCGCGGGCGAGGAGCGTCCGGTACGGGGTCAGCAGATGGCGCAGGAAGAGCAGGAGGAGGAGGACCAGGGCGCCGTTGAGCGACAGCACCAGCCAGCAGAGCAGGCGGATGGCGCGCAGCTGGGCGCCGAGGGTCACGGCGGCGAGGTCGACGCGCGCGTAGAGCACGGTCCCCGGCGGGGCGGCGGCCCGGCCGGCGCCCGCCGGCGCTCCGGCGGGAGGGTGCGCGAGCAGCGGCGCGAAGGCGGCGACGGCATCCGGCAGGTCGTCGTCGGGACCGACGGCGTAGGGTCGGACGTCCGGCGCCGGCACCGCCATGGGCAGCGGCGCCAGCTCGCCGGCGGTGGCCACCGGCGTGCCTCGCGCGTCGAACAACCCGACGCCGCGGGCGCCCGGCGCCAGCAGCCGCAACCGGTCGGCGGACGGCGCCGGCGCGGCACCTGGAGCGCCCGCTGCCGCGGCCTCGAGCAAACGGTCGGCGACGCCGCGCGCCAACCGCTCCGCGTCCTGCTGGCGCTCTTCGCGCAGGCGCAGCAGCGCGCCGCGGTAGGAGAACAGGGTGAAGGTGGACAGCACCACCAGCAGCAGCAGCGCCGCCGGCAGCACGAAGATCAGCTCGTCGCGCAAGCCCATCCGCGGCCGCTTCCCTGAAGGGGCCTCGCCCGGCCCGCCGGCCGGCGACTCCGGCGGCGCGGTCATCGCGGTCATCGCGGTCATTGCGGTCATCGCGGTCATCGCGGTCATCGCGGTCATCGCCGGCAGCGCGCGGCCCCCGCGGGCCCCGCGGCGATCGTTGCGCTCATAACAAGCCCCCGTACCAGCCGGCAATCTCGCGGCCGGCGAACAGCGTGGCGATGCCGCCGAGTGCCAGGAAGCTGCCGAAAGGCAGCTTCGACCGCATCCCGGCGCCGCCGGTCACGATCAACGCCAGGCCGGTCAGGGCGCCGGCGAAGGAGGCGAGGAACAGCGCCACCAGCGTCCCCTGCCAGCCGAGGAAGGCGCCGATCATGGCCAGCATCTTGACGTCGCCGAGCCCCATGCCCTCCTCGTGCCGCACCAGGTACCAGCCGGCCCAGATCGCCAGCAGCACCGCCGCTCCCAGCAGCGCCCCGGCAACCGCCTGCCACACGCCGCCCCAGGGCAGCCAGGGCTGCAGCGCCAGGCCCGCCAGGATCCCGGGCAAGGTGAGACGGTCGGGCAGCAGCAGGTGCTCGAGATCGATCAGGCCGAGAGCCAGCATCAGGCAGCAGAACAGCGCCGCCGCCGCCGCCGCGAGCGAGACGCCGAAGCGCTCGAGGCAGCCGACGAAGAGCGCCGCCGTCGCCGCCTCGACCAGCGGATAGCGCCACGAGATGGGCGCCTTGCAGGCCCGGCAGCGGCCGCCGAGCAGCGCGAAGGAGAAGAGCGGCAGGTTGTCGCGCGCGGGAATCGGGGCGCCGCACGCCGGGCAGGTCGAGCGCGGCAGCACGGTCGAGAGGCCCCGGGGCAGCCGGTGGATGACGACGTTCAAGTAGCTGCCGGCGATCAGTCCGAGCACCGCCGCGTAGGTGTCGAGGAGAACGCGCAAGGACACGATCGCTGGATTCTACGCGAGGCGGTACCCGCCCGCCGCCCCGGCGGCAGCGCGGCGCCCGCCACGGCCAGCAGGGCGGCCAGGCTGATCGCCGCCCCGAGTGGCAGCAGCCGCTCGCGGTACGCCAGCACGAGGCGGTGCTCGCCGGCCGGCAGCGCCACTCCCAGCTGGCCGGCCGCGGTCGGATAGACGCGGCGCGGCGCGCCGTCGACCGCCGCCCGCCAGCCGGGGTCGAAGGTGGTGGCGACGACGAAGAAGCCGCCCGTCGCGGCGCGGTAGCGGAGCTCGACGTGGCCGGCGGCATCCTTGAACGTGAGGAGCCGCGGCGGGAGAGGATAGCTGACCGTCGCCGG
This sequence comes from Thermoanaerobaculia bacterium, assembly GCA_035603475.1. GTDB lineage: Bacteria > Acidobacteriota > Thermoanaerobaculia > Multivoradales > UBA5704 > JASLEW01. The sequence goes on along the minus strand of DATNKH010000681.1, from coordinate 68 downwards.
CGGCGCGTCGGAGCGCACGCAGTGCTCCTGGTGGTCCACGGCGAAGCCCTGGCTGTGGGCGAGGTAGA
>DATNKH010000680.1:0-3984 GCA_035603475.1 Thermoanaerobaculia bacterium | reverse complement strand
CCTCGCCGGTCAGCAGCGCGGTGCCAAGGGCGCCGGCCGCGGCGCCGGTGCGCAGGAAGTCGCGGCGGGAGAGGCCGCCGGCGACCTGGTCGCCCGGCTCGGAGCGCTCATTGCCGTGGTCCTCTGCCATCCTGGTTCCTCCCGGTCGCGGCACCCTCTGAAATACAACCTCGATCTCGCGCCGAGCGTTCCCTGTCCCCGTCCGCAATCTGCAAGCTCAGCCGAGCACGGCGGCCAGCCGCTCGAGGCCGGTGAGCAGCTGGGCGCGCGAGCATGCGAAGGAGATGCGGACATGGTCGTCGGCGCCGAAGGCCGCTCCCGGCACCACCGCGACCCGCGCCTCCTCGAGCAGGAACTCGGCGAACGCCACCGATCCCTGGCGACCGGGCCGGTAGGCCTCCGACACGTCCGGGAAGGCGTAGAAGGTGCCGTCCGGCGGCTGGCAGCGGAAGCCCGGCAGCTGGTTGAGGCGGGGGATCAGCAGCTCGCGCCGCGCCTGGTACTCGGCGATCATCTCGGTGACCGCCATCTCGGCCCCGGTGAGCGCCGCCAGCGCCCCCACCATCGCGAACGAGGTGGGGTTCGAGGTGGCGTGACTCTGGATCGCCTCGACCGCCTGCACCACGTCCGGCGGCCCCAGCAGGTAGCCGATGCGCCAGCCGGTCATCGCGTAGGTCTTCGAGAACGAGCCGACCAGCACCACCGTCTCCGGGAACTCGGCGGCGAGCGCCGCGGCGCTGGCGTACGGCTGGCCGTAGACGAAGCGCTCGTAGGTCTCGTCGGAGATCACCAGCAGGCCGCGCTCGGCGGCGAAGCGCACGACCTCCCGCAAGTCGGCGGCCGCGATGACGCCGCCGGTGGGATTGCAGGGGGAGTTCAGCAGGAAGGCGCGCGTCCGCTCGGTCACCGCCTCGAGGAGCGGGCCGGCGTGGATGCGGAACCCGTCCTCGATCCTGGCCGGCACCGGCACCGGGCGGGCGCCGGCGAAGCGGATCTGCTCGTCGAAGCTCACCCAGGAAGGGCTCGGCAGGACCACCTCCTGGCCGTCCTCGAACAGCGCCAGGGCGAGCTGGAACAGCGCCGCCTTGGCGCCCACCGTCACCACCGCCTGCCGGGCCGTCCAGGGGGCGCCGTAGCGGGTGCGGGCGCGCTCGGCAATCGCCTCGCGCAGCTCCGGCGTGCCACTCCCCGCGGTGTAGCGGGTGAATCCGTCGGCCAGCGCCCGGCGCGCGGCCTCGACCGCCACTCCCGGCGAGTCGAAGTCAGGCTCTCCGGCCCCGAAATCGACCAGCGACACGCCTCGCGCCTTCAGCTCCAGGGCGCGACGCGCCACCCGCAGCGTCGCCGATTCCCCCATTGCCGCGGCTCTGGCCGATAGACGCACCGGCGAATGGTATCACCGAGATCCGGATGCTATTCTGGGGCGCGCGCCGCTGCCGCGCCATCGCAAGGATCCAGCCATGAGCCGACTCCCGTCTCTCCAGCTTCGCCACCGGTCTCTCGCCTCCTTCGCCTCCCTCGCCTCCCTCGCCGGCAGGCCCCGGCTCGCGCTCGCGGCCGCCGCGCTGCTCGCCGTGGCGTCCGCGCCGGTGGGAGCCGCGATCCCGCGTCCCGAGAAGGCGACGCTGGCGCTGCAGGCCGAGCATGCCGCAGTTGCCGCGGGCGAGACCGCGCGGATCTCCGCGCTGGTCTCCATCGAGGCCGGCTGGCACGTCAACAGCCACACGCCGACCTTCGACTACCTCATCCCGACGGAGCTCGAGCTCGAGCTGCCGGCCGGCTGGCCGGCGGCGGCCATCGACTATCCGCCGGCCAAGAAGAAGACCTTCGCCTTCGCCGACGTCCCGCTGTCGGTCTACGACGGCGACGTGGTGATCGCCACCCAGGTCAAGCTTCCCGCCGGCGCCAAGCCCGGCGCCGTCATCGTCGGCGCCCGCCTGCACTACCAGGCCTGCGACCACTCGCAGTGCTTGCCGCCGGTTACCACCCGGTCGCAGCTGACCCTGACCGTCGCCGCGGCGCGGAGCGCAGGCGCGGGCAGCGCCGATGATCGCTCGAGCACCGGCGGAGGCGCGGGCAGCGCGCGAGGCGATGAAGCGCCGTCTCCCCTGCCCGGCCACACTCCGGCGAGACTCGAGGGCGGCGGCGCCACCGCGACTCCGCCGAGTTCACTGTCCCCGCCCGCCGCCCAGCCGGCCGCTCCCGCTGCCCGCCGCGCGCCGAACGCGGGCAGCCTGGCCGGAATGCTGCTCATCGCCGTGCTCGGCGGGCTGATCCTGAACGCCATGCCCTGCGTGCTGCCGGTCGTGTCCTTGAAGATCTTCGGCCTGGTGCGCAGCGCCGCTCACGGCCACCGCGAGGTGGTGCGCAGCGCGCTGGCGATCGCCGCCGGCATCCTGGCGTCGTTCGCGGCGCTGGCTGCGCTGGCGGTGGCCGCGGCCGCCGCGGGCGGCGCGGTGGGCTGGGGCGTCCAGTTCCAGCGCCCCGGATTCGTCGCCTTCCTGGCGGTGGTGGTGACGCTCTTCTGCCTCAACCTCTGGGGCCTCTTCGAGATCCCACTGCCGGGGGCGCTGGCCCGCCTGGGCGGCGCGGCCGCCCGCGAGGGCCTGGCCGGGCACTTCTTCTCCGGCCTGTTCGCGACGCTGATGGCCACTCCCTGCTCGGCTCCCTTCCTGGGCACCGCCATCGGCTTCGGCCTGGCCCAGCCGGCGCCGATCGTCTTCGCCATCTTCCTCGCCGCCGGCACCGGTCTCGCGCTCCCCTACCTGGTCCTGGCCGCGGCGCCCGGGGCCGCCCGCTTCTTCCCGCGCCCGGGGGCCTGGATGGAGACCCTGCGTGGGGTCATGGGCTTCCTTCTCGCCGCCTCGGCCGTCTGGCTGCTCTACGTCCTCGCCGCCCAGATCAGCCCGGAGCGCCTGGCGCTGTTCGAGGTCGGCCTGCTGCTCATCGCCCTCGTCACCTGGCTCCGCCACCGCGCCGCGGCCGGCGGCGGGGCCGAGGCGCGCGCCACCGGCGGTGGAGCGCGCGCCGGTGGCGCCGCCCTCGCCTCCCTCGTTGCCCTCGTCGCCCTCGTCGTGGTCGCGGCCGGCGCGGTCGCCATGGCGGCGTCGGGCAGCGGCCCCGGCGACGCCGCCGGCGGCGCACGCCTGGCAGCCCAGGGCAGGTCTTCCGGCCTCATCGGCTGGGTCGCCTTCGACCGCGCCCGTGCCGAGTCCCTGGCCGCGGCCGGCCAGCTGGTCTTCGTCGACGTCACCGCCGACTGGTGCTTCACCTGCAAGGTCAACGAGCGCCTGATCCTCGACACGCCCGAGATCGCCGGCGCCTTCGCCGCCCATCACGTCCTCCCCATGCGCGCCGACTGGACCAACCGCAGCGACGCGATCGCGCGCTTCCTCGCCGACAACGGCCGCTACGGCATACCCTTCTACATGCTGTACCGTCCCGGCCGCCAGCCCGTCGTCTTCAGCGAGCTCCCCACCAAGACCGCCATCCTCGCCGCCCTCGACGCCGCCGCCGCTCCGGCGGCCAACGGCGAGGTCGCCCACAAGCTCTGAAGCTCCACCGCATGGTGCCCCTGCTGAGGGAGCTGCTGCCGTTGCTGGCGGCCCTCTACCTCGTCGACTGCCTGACGGTCGTGCGGCCTGGCACATGCCTCTTCTCGTCCTGCTTCGGGCTGGACCTGCGGCTCCGTGGCCGCGGCCTCGCCTTCGCCGGCGTGCTGCCGCTCGACCAGGTCTTCGCGGCGTCGCGCCGCGGCCTGGTGGCGACCGGCGAGCGGCTCTACCTGCCGCCGCGGGAGGCGCGGGGGGCGGCTCCCTACCGAGAGCAGGCCTGGACGCCCCTGGCCTGGGAGGAGGTCCGCGGGCTGGCGGCCGCGGGCAGAGAGATCCGCTTCGCCGGCGGCCGGCGCCTGCGTCTCGCCACCGCCGCCGAAGCACGGGACGTCGCGGCCATGGCGGTCGAGCTGCTGGCGCTGCCGCCGGA
>DATNKH010000679.1:0-2513 GCA_035603475.1 Thermoanaerobaculia bacterium | reverse complement strand
GCGTTCGGGATGGGCGAGGGGTCTGAATCCGAAGGGGCTGTAGAGGCCGTGCGCGTCGCGGGTGATCAGCAAGAAGCGGCGCAGGCCGGCGAGCCGCGGGTGGTCCATGACGCATTCGATCAACCAGCGCCCGAGACCCTTGCCGCCGTGATCGGGGAGGACATAGACGTCCATCAGGTAGGCGAAGGTGGCGGAGTCGGTGCACACGCGTGCCAGGCCCACCTGGCCGCTGCCCTCCTCGAGGAGACTGAAGCAGAGGGAGTTGGCGATCGCCCGCGCCAGCACCTCGCGCGGCACGCCCTCGCACCAGTAGGCATGGACCAGGAAAGCATGCACCGCGGCAAGGTCGAGGCGTGCCCGATCGGTGGTGACCATGTAGCTGCCGCGGGTGCGTTCGTAAGTCATCGTTCACCTGGCTGGATCAGCAGCGCGGCCGCGGCGGCGGCGAGCAGGGCCAGCGCGGCGCCGATCAGCATCGCCAGGCGGAAGCCGTCGACGAAGGACTCGCGGACGGCACGCTGCACCCGCGCGCGTGCCGCGGCGTCGAGATCCGGCGGCAGGACGAGAGCCGCGAGCTTCAGGCTCTGGGCGGAGATCGCGGCCCTGTCGGCCGGGGACAGGGCAGTGGCGTGGGCGCCGGTACTGACGGTCGCGTCCATCGCATCGATCGCTCCGATCGCGTCCATTGCCGCCAGGCGCCGCTCGAGGCCGCGCTGGAAGGCGCCGAGCACGACGAGCCCGAAGGCCGCGACCGCCAGCAGGGAGGCCGCGCGGGCGACCGCGTTGTTGATGCCCGACGCCAGCCCGGCGTGGTGGGTGTCGACGGCTCCCATGACGGTCGTGGTGAGCGGCGCTACGCTCACCGCCATCCCGAGGCCGAGCACGGTGACGGCGGGGAAGATCGAGAGCCAGTAGGAGCCACCGCTGCCGGGAAGAGCGAACAGGGCGAGGCCGGCGGCGGCCACCGCCGGTCCCGCCACCAGCGGCAGCCGCGGGCCGTAGCGGTCCACCAATCCGCCCGCCCAACGCGACAGCAGGAACATCAATGCCACGAACGGCAGCAGCGCCGCGCCGGCCCCCGCGGCAGAGTAGCCCTGCACCTGGATGAGGTCGAAAGGCAGGAAGAACAGGGCGCCGCCCAATGCGCCGTAGAGGCAGAGAGTCAGCAGGTTGGCGCCGGCGAAGGTGCGGGAACGGAACATGGCAAGCGGCATCATCGGCGCCGGCGTACGCGCTTCCACGACCACGAAAGCGGCCAGGACGGCGACCCCGGCGCCGAGCGCCAGCTCGGCCGCGGCGCCCGCGGCACCCTTTTCCGGCAGCTCGATGAGGCCGTAGGTCACGCCTGCCAGGCCCAGGGTGGCGAGCGCGGCCCCCGGCCAGTCGAGCCGCGAGGCCGCCTCGGGATCGCAGCTCTCCGGCACCCGCCAGGCCGAGAGCGCCAGCACCGCCACCGCCAGCGGCAGGTTGAGGAAGAACACCCATCTCCAGGACCCGTGGTCGACCAGCCAGCCGCCCACCAGCGGCCCGACCGCGGCGGTGACGCCGGTGAAGGCGGACCAGGTGCCGATGGCGCGGCCCCGGCTCTCGGGCGGGAAGCTCGCACTCAGGATGGCGAGGCTGCCGGGCACCAGCAGCGCGGCGCTCGCCCCCTGCACCACCCGGGCGGCGATCAGCCAACCGATGCCGGGCGCCAGGCCGCAGGCCGCCGAGGCGAGGGCGAAGAGGGCGACGCCGGCGCTGAAGATCGCCCGCCGCCCGTAGCGGTCGCCGAGCGCGCCGCCCACCAGGATGAGGGCGGCCAGCGGCAGCGCATATCCCTCCACGACCCATTGCACGTCGCCCACCGTGGCGCCGAGGTCGCGCTGCAGCGCCGGCAGGGCGACGTTGACCGCCGTGCCGTCGATGAAGGCCATGCTGGAGCCGAGGATGGTGGTGCCGAGCACCCATGCTCCCCGAACTCTCGCCTCGCGCGCGTCCGGCAGGGCAGCCGCGGAGGAGGGACCGGCGAGCACGACGCCCGCGTCGCACGGCGCGCGCAGCGAGGTCACGCCGGTTCCTCCCCGGGCTCACCGGCCGGCGCCCGACGAACAGCCGCCGTGCCGGCCGCCGCCGCGGCGCGGCCGCCGGCGGCCGCGGCGGCCGCAGCCAGGGCCGCTCCCACCAGCAGCGCGGTGGCGCTGAGGGAGCCCAGGGTGGCGGCGGCTGGCGTCCAGGGAGCGTCCGCAGTCACCGCCGGCACCGCCTGCCGCACGAAGCCGAGAACCGCGCAGCCGGCCGCGGCCAGCAGCAGCCCGAGCGCCCAGTCGCAGGCCAGCGCCGCCGCCTGGCTGTATCGGCGCAGCGCCTTGGCGGCTTGCGGCGCCAGCAGCACCGCCGCGGCTGTCAGCGCGCCGTACGCGACGTACCAGCGCAGCCGGGGTGGAGTCACCATCGACAGCCGGTCGGGGAGGCCGGCCAGCCAGCCGAGCCAGGGCTCGGCGGCCAGGGCCAGGAGCGCGGCGGCGAGCGCC
>DATNKH010000678.1:0-5230 GCA_035603475.1 Thermoanaerobaculia bacterium | reverse complement strand
GCCCGGGCAGCCAAGCACCCATCTCTGCGAGCTCCTCGTGGTGCGCTGCTTCCTGCTGTGGGCAAGAGAGCAAGGACGGATTGCCGCCGACCGAGATGTCATCCGCGTGATCTTGCAAGGGTGGAACTCTCGGCGAAAGGGGCCGCCGCTGCCGGGCGGCCCGGGCCAGGGCTTAGCGGCAGGAGACGTCGGGACGGCTGGGCGTGAGAAGTCCTCGCCAGCGGGCGCCGGTCCGTTTGTCTTGGGGCGCCGCTGCCGATGCTTTCCTCCTGGTCTCGAGGTACACCGTACTCACGCGCACCGCCTACAAGCGGCACCTTCGCTACGCGGGCGAGCTGCTGGGCGACGTCCCGCTGGCCGAGCTGACGGTCGAACGCCTCGATGCCCAGCGGGCGGCCGTGCTCGCGGGCCACAGGCGAGGCATCAGGTGCTGACGGCGGCCCGGGCCTTCCTGCGCCGGGCGGCGGAGCAGGGCTTGCACCCGCTGCCGCCGGAGGTCATCTACGAAGAGCTACGGGATCCCGGAGCCTTGAGCGGCATCGCGGGCTTCATCGCTGCTCGCCGCCACCAGCCGTCGCCGTCTCCCGGAGCGATGCCGGGCACCCTCGCATCCCTCGGTTACCCTCCTGGCGTCGCCGGGCTCGGTTCCTCCGGCCCCATCAAGTCGAGGCGCTTTACGGGCTTTCGCGTAAGTACCTCGCTCACGCTCGCGCGCGGGGAGACGGTCCACCGTTTTGCAAGCCATCGGCAAAGCTGGTGCTGTACTCGGTCGCGGAGCTGGAAGCTTGGCTCGCTCAACGTCGACGTGTCTCGACATGCGACCCAGGTCCGGCAGAATAAGGGTCCCGCGCGGCCATGGATCGGCCACGACATCGGCCGAGCGCGGCTCACGGCATCTGGCCCGGCGTCGAAAGCGCGCACCACAGTGCGATGCTTTACCGGCCGGCGGCTCCGACTCTCCAAGTAGCACACTAGGATGCGCGCCAGGATGGGGGGTTCGGGAGAATCTAGCCAGTGGCATGGCCGCCGGGCCTGGCTCGCGCCAGACCCGGACGGTGCGGCGGTGCGCTTACTCTGTCGGTGGAAGCCGCCAGCCGCCGGCTTGCAGCTCCATGAAGGCGAGGGCGACGTGCGCCACCGCCTTGCCGGGAGATCAACGTGACCTCGAAGGCCCGGGCATGCGCCCGGTCGCGTCATTAGGGCGTGCCGGCCGGCGCGCCGGTCTCGCCGGGCTCTGCCCCTGGGAACTGGACGACGCTTTCGCTACTCTTTTCCATTGTGGCGTTCTGCTCTGACCATCCGTCGATGAAGATCACTCGGTGCCGAAAGACGCCGGAGGTGACCTCCTCGTCGAGCCCTCGACCGCAGCGGAAGAGAGGTCGCATGTCCCTTGCGCCTGCCGCGCTGCGCTCCCCTTGCTGGAGGGAAAGCCCGTGAACCCCACCCCCATCGTCTTCGCTCTTCTCGTGATGGCCGGCAGCGCATCGCCGGCTCGTGCTGCCACCCCGGCCACGCCCGCATCCAATGATTGCCGCTTGGAGGTGGTGCGCCCCGACCATGGTCCGTCCGCCGACCGCTTCGTGGCATGGCTCGATGCCCACCCGGAGGCAACGCCTGGACAAGAGGCCTTGCGGGACGTCCTCGCGAGAGGGGAGCAGAAGGCCGAGGTGTTCGTCGCCGATATCGACAACGACGGCCAGGACGAGTACATCCTCACCCCCGTTGAGGGCCGGGTGCCCTCCGTGTCGCTGTGGGTCTACAAGCGCTCCGGAGATGGCTGGGTCCGAGTGGAGGTGCCGGAGGAGCTGGAAGAGGAAAGGCGGGAGTACTACGATCCGATCCACAAGGAAGCCGTGGGCCTCGTGCGCTTCTGCGGCAAGACGCTGGTGGCGCTCGCCGGCGGCGCTGGGCCCGACCCGTGGCGCCAGGCGTATGTGTGGCAGGGCGGCAAGGTGAAGACGCTGTGCGACGTCGCCTGGCTCAAAGAGCAACGGCGGTCCTTCCAGGAGCTCTTCGATGGCGGCCTCTTCGATCAGGCGTACGGCTTCCTCGAGGGCACGGCAAGCGGCTGCCTGCCGCCGCCCGACCCGGCGCTCTGGCGGTGGATGGAGGCCGACCTGGCGCTCACCGCCTACCGCATGGGGACCTATCGCACCTGCCTCGAGCACGTGACCGCAGCCGAGAAGGCAACGACCGCCGTTGCCGATCCGGCTCTGGCCAAGGCGCTCGCCACCGATCGGCGACTGTGCACGACGGCTCTGGCGGCCGGGCCGTCGGCCTATGACTACTCCTGGCTCCTCGAGTTCAAGAGGAGCTTCTCGCGCTACGCCCAGCTCGTCTTGGACCCGCGCTTCAACGGCCTGCTCTCGGCGGCGGTACCCGACATCAAGTTCAAGGACGGCGAGCGGTTTCGCGACGTGCTCAAGCTGCGCCTCGGCCTCCCAGCAGGGATGACCTACATCGGAGATCGCGCGGTGGTCCTGGACGGATGCATGCCCCACAGCTGCGGGGACAGGGCTTGGGTGTGGGTCGACTTGAAACGGCAACAGAGCATCGTGGTGACCACGGGCGGTCTCGACGAGTCGACGCCCGAGGCCCCCGGCTTCGCTCTGGCGCTCGGCTCGAACACCATCCCTCCCTCGCAGATCCCGGCCGAATTCTGGACGCAGATGAACGAGACGCTCTCGGATGCGTCGGGCGGGCTCGACTCCAAGTTGAGCGACTTCGCCATCGACCGGAAAGTGATCTACGCCGGACCGGGCGGGTCCTGGGAGAACCTTGCAGTGCCGAGAAGGGAGGAGAAGCCATGAGGGTCGCTCGCCTCTCGAGAATGAATCCCCTGCCCGCGGTCGTTGCAGATGAAAACCACTGAGCGAAAGAAAACTCAGAGCGGTAGGCGCCAGATGCGGTTCAACCACTCGTCCGCGTCGCTCGCCGCCCAGATGAGTATGAGCTGATCGACTGCCTCGGAGATCGGCAGGCGCTGTGGAACGAGCAGCACGCCAGGGCTTACCGTCGTCTGCAAGAAGTCGGCGAAGTGCCTGGGCATCGTTCTGAAATCGTGGGTGACGAGGATTCTCCCTGCTTTGGCTGCCACGGCCAGGACCTCGGGGTCCGGCAGGCCCACGAGCTCCGCTTGCATGGCGCTCGAAAAGTCCATGGACGGCTCCTGGCGGACCGCGGCCAGGAGAATCACGTGCTGGAGGTTGGCGTCCGCCTGGTAGCGGACTTTACGACTGGTGCTGTCGTGCGTTGACCAGTCGCCGGTAGAACGCCGGGTCGGCCCGTCGCTCGGCCTCTCGCTCGCGCTCGTACTGCTCTTGCCCCTCGCGGAGATAGGCATCGATCTCAGCCCGGTGCCCGAGGTAGTAGGCGATCGCTCCGTAGATCTGCTCGAGACTCAGGACCGGGAACGATTCCGCGATGCTCTCCGGCGTCTGCCCGTCGAGGAACGCGTAGACGATCGAATCGAGGGACACCCGGGTGTCGTCCACCCAATAGGCGCCTTCTCGCTGCGAGACGTAGAGCTCTCTTTCCATGTTCATCACCATCCAGGGAGATCATACAGGATGCTCGGCCTGCTGCAGATGGCGCTGGCGGCGGCACGCCACCATCACCCCCATGCTTCTTGACGGAAAACGACGGTCCGATCTGCGTCAAGGTGGAACAGGACGGGCTCGCCGCCTTCGCCATGGCGGGAGACCGGCTGATTGCTGGGCTTGTGGACGAAGCGGCTCGAAACTGCAAGCCTGGGCGACCGTAACGGATCCTTTCCCGACCGCGTGAGGGCCCGCGGGCCAGCCTCAGGCCGCGGGGGTCGCGTCGAGGCGGGTGCCGCCGCCGTAGCGCTCTTCGTGGAGCTTGAGGAAGGCGGCGATCTGCAGGGCCTCGCGCAGGTCGTCGAGGTTGATCAGGCCGAGGTAGCGGTCGCCGGCGAAGACCGCGGCCACGGTGCGGCTCTGCTCGGCCATCAGCTCCTGCGCTTCGGCCAGGGACTGGCGGGCGTCCAGGCGCAGGTAGTGGCGATCCATCAGCCCGGCGACGTAGGCGTCGGTGGGATCGTCGGCCAGCGCGCGCAGCACGACGTTGCGCGTCAGTACGCCGAGCAGCTCGCCGCCGTGCAGCACCGCGAAGTCGGGCTGGTAGCTGGTCAGCAGATAGTCGACGACCTTGCTCACCCGATCGCCGGGCGACAGCACGAGCGCGTACTTGTTGTAGGCGTCGCCGAGCCGCAAATGGGAGAGGACGCCGCGGGCCTCCTCGGCGGCGCGCTGCTGGGCGGCGGCGATGAAGATGAACACGGCGACCACGGCCAGCAGGACGAGGCCGTTCCAGACCGCGAAGGCGCCGAGCAGCATCGCCAGCACCTGGCCGAGCGCCGCGGCGATGCGGGTGGCGCGCTGGAAGCCGAGGAAGCTGGCGAGGATGGCGCGCAGCATCCGGCCGCCGTCCATCGGAAACGCCGGGATCAGGTTGAACAGCAGCAGCCCGAGGTTCGAGGTGGACAGCCAGGCGAGCAGCGTCAGGCTCGAAGGCTGCCCCTGGCGCGGGTCGACGAGCTGGAAGGCGTCGAGCACCGGCCCCGGGTACGACGCCGCGAACAGGACGAAGAAGCCCGCCGCCAGCAGCGCGCTCACCAGCGGTCCGGCCGCGGCGATGAGCAGCTCGTGCAGCGGCCGGCGGGGGGTGCGCACCATCAGCGCCATGCCGCCGATCGGCAGCAGCACGATCTCGCGCACCGGGATCCCCAGGCGGCGCGCCACCACGCTGTGGCCGAGCTCGTGCAGCACCACGCAGGCGAAGAGGGCCAGCATCAGCAGGCAGCCGAACAGGGCGCCGCGAGTGCCATGGCCTTCGCCCCACAGCACCGCGCCGTAGAGCAGCACCAGCGGGAAGGTGTAGTGGACCCGCAGGTCGATCCCGGCGACGCGGAGGAAGCGGAATGAGCCTCTCATCGGCAAGCCCTCCCTGGGGTCGGGTCGCGACAGCCGCGCCGGGGAGCTAGACTACCCACCCACCCGGCATCGGCGCGCACGCCCTGGCGGCGCCCCCTCCTGGCTGGGCAGCAAGGGTGCTGCCATCGCCGCTGGCAGACGTTTTGAATGAGCGCCGGGCAGGCTCCGAGTCCGTTGGATTCGCGGCGCCGAACGCAGGAGGGCATCTGCTCGAGCTCCCCAGCCGTCGTCCGCCCCAGCGCCTCGCCGCAAGACAGTCTATCGCGGCCTCGACC
>DATNKH010000677.1:0-7941 GCA_035603475.1 Thermoanaerobaculia bacterium | reverse complement strand
CCTCGCGGCCGGCCGCACGGCGGCGCTCCCCGGAGCCGGCGAAGCTGGCCGAGCTGGCGAGCGCGGTGCCCGGGGCGCGCCGCGCGGCCATGCCGCGCACCGTCGCACCCGAGCTGGCGACTCTCGTCAGCGCGCCGCCGGTGGGCGGCCAATGGCTGCACGAGATCAAGTTCGACGGCTACCGGCTGGTGTGCGAGGTCCGGCGCGGCAAGGCGCAGCTCCTCACCCGGCACGGCAAGGACTGGAGCGACCGCTTCGCGCCGGTGGCCGCGGCGGCGGCGGCGCTGCCGGTCGACACCGCGATCCTCGACGGCGAGGTGACTGTGCTGTTGCCGGATGGGAAGACCAGCTTCCAGGCGCTGCAAGAGTCTCTCGGCGACGGCGGCGGAGGCCGCGGCCGCGGCGGCAGCAGGGGTGGGGGCACGGGCAGTCCCGACGGCGCCGAGATGGTCTATTTCGTCTTCGATCTGCTCTACCTCGACGGCTACGACCTCCGCCCGGCGCCGCTGCTGGAGCGTAAGCAGGCATTGCGCGAGCTGCTCGATGCGGCGGGCATCGGGACCGGCGGCGGCCCGATCCGGTGGAGCGACCACGTCGCCGGCCACGGCGAGGACTTCTACCGCCAGGCCTGCCGCTTCGGCCTCGAAGGGATCGTCTCCAAGCGCGCCGACCTGGCCTACCACTCCGGCCGCAGCAAGGACTGGCTCAAGGTGAAGTGCCTGCAGCGCCAGGAGCTGGTGATCGGCGGCTTCACCGAGCCGGAGGGCACGCGGGCCGGGCTCGGGGCCCTGCTGCTCGGGTTCTACGAGGACGGGCGGCTGGTCTACGCCGGCAAGGTCGGCACCGGGTTCACGGCGCAGGTGCTGGTCGACCTGCGGCGGCGGCTCGAGCGGAGCGAACGCCGGTCGCCGCCGTTCGTCAATCCGCCTCGCGGCGCCGAGGCGCGGGGCGCCCACTGGGTGGAGCCAAAGCTGGTCTGCGAGGTGGCGTTCAGCGAGTGGACGCGCGACGGCCACCTGCGCCACCCGACGTTCCAGGGGCTGCGGGAGGACAAGCCCGCCCGCGAGGTGAGGCGCGAGCTGCCGCAGCCGCCGCCCGCTGCGAGCCGCGGCGACGCCGGGGCCCCGCATCGCAGCTCCGGAGGCGCGAAGAAGGCCATGCCCGCGAAGGCGGCGAAGAGCGCCCGCGCCGCCCGCGCCGCCGGTACCAAGACCACTGCCGCGGCCACCGTGGCCAAGGCCGCGGTGACCAAGGGCACCGCCGCCACCGCCCACGTGTCCGCGCCGAAGCCCCGCGGGGCGGTGGAGGTCGCGGGCGTGCGGCTCACCCATCCCGACAAGGTGCTCTATCCCGGCCGGGGGCTGACCAAGCGCGACCTGGCAGAGTATTACGAGCGCATCGGCGGCTGGATCCTGCCCCACATCGCCAACCGCCCGCTGGTCCTGGTGCGCTGCCCGGAGGGGCAGGGCGGCGAGTGCTTCTACCAGAAGCACCTCACCCAGCAGTTCCCGGACGCCGTGCTGCGCGTCGCGGTCGAGGAGGGCGGCAAGACGGTGCAGTACGGCGCGGTCGACTCGCTCGCCGGCCTGGTCTCGCTGGTGCAGATGGGCGCGCTCGAGCTGCACGTCTGGGGCGCGCACCGCGACCAGATCGAGCGCCCCGACTATGCCGTGTTCGACCTCGATCCCGACGTCGGGCTGGCCTGGGAGCGGGTGGTGGAGGCGGCGTTGGGCCTGCGCGACCTGCTGGCCGAGACCGGGCTGCGCAGCTTCCTCAAGACCACCGGCGGCAAGGGGCTGCACGTCGTGCTGCCGCTCGCCCGCCGCCACGGCTGGGACGAGCTGAAGGCCTTCACCCGCGCCGTCGTCGAGGGCATGGTGGCGAGCCACCCCGATCGCTTCACCGCCAACCCGCTCAAGGCCCGGCGCCGGGGACGGATCTTCGTCGACTACCTGCGCAATGGCCGCGGCGCCACCTCGATCGCCGCCTACTCCACCCGCTCCCGCCCCGGCGCCCCGGTGTCGACGCCGCTCGCCTGGGAGGAGCTCGACGGCGACGTGCGTGGCGACACCTACACGATCGAGAACCTCCCCGAGCACCTGGAGAGCCTCGCCGCGGATCCCTGGCGCGAGATGAGCGCCGTCAAGCAGTCGATCACCGCCGCCATGAAGCGCCGCTGGGGCGTCACCGGCCAGTAACGGGCGCGCCCTGGTGCGACGCCAGGTCATTCCTGACCACCTGGCCGTCTTTCATCACGAAGCGAACGCGCTCGAGCTCGGTGACGTCGGCGATCGGATCTCCGGCGACGGCGACGAGATCAGCATATTTCCCGGCCTCCACGGCGCCCACGCGGTCCTGCCAGCCCAGCATCTCCGCCGCGTTGGTCGTGACGGCGCGCAGGATGTCGAGCGGTGGCATGCCGGACTTGCGCAGCGCGAGGAACATCGTCGCGGAGGCTTGGCCGCGGGTCTTCCCCGGATAGAACCAGCACATGTCCGATCCGGCCGCGAGCTTCACTCCCGACTTCATCACCCGCTGGACCAGGGCCGCCGCCCGCTGTCGGCCGCGGTCGTCGCCGGCTGCCATCGCCGCTCGCCGGGCCGGAGACAGGGTGATCGTCTCGTGGATCTTGCTCCAGAAGCCGTCGTAGAAGGTGGGCGTCAGGTCGAGGAAGATACCCTTGTCGCGCATCGTGGTCAGCTGCTCGTCGGTCACGCCGTTCCCGTGCTCGATGCTGTCCACGCCCGCGTCGATCGCCGTCTGGATGCTCGGCGCGTCGGTGGCATGAGCGGCAACTTTCAGGTGTTGGCGGTGGGCCTCGTCCACGATCGCCGTCATCTCGGCCGCCGAGATGTCCTCGTCGATCGCGACCTTGATGAGGTCGACGTCGTAGAAGACATTGGCGTTCACCGCCTGCCGCGCTCCGTCGGCGCCCCCGGTCACCGCCAGGAACTCCTGTTCCAGGACTGACTTCGCCAGCGCGGGATTGAGGCTCTGGACATAGCCGCCCTTGATGAGCTTGCGCCCGGACGCCAGGATCCTCGGGCCGGGAATGCGGCCGGCTCTGATCGCATTGCGCAGCGCGACGTCGCCGTCGATGCCGGAGTGCCCGACGTTGCGCACGGTGGTGAAGCCGCTCTCCAGGTCTTCACGTGCCAGCTGCGCGCCCAGCAGCACGCGGTCGCTGGGCGACATCGTGATCGCCAGCAACAGGCCCGGCACGAAGTCGCCATTGAACCTGCGCCCGACCTCGGCTTCCGCGGGGACGGTGACGTCGATGAGCAGGTGGGTGTGGCTGTCGATCAACCCGGGCAGCAAGGTGGCGCCGCCCAGGTCGATGGTCTCGACGCCGGCCGGCGCATCCGCCTGCACCCGCGCCGGCGCACCGACCTCCTTGATCTTGCCGTTCTCGATCAGCACGGCCGCGGGCGACAGCACGTTCCCGGTCCGAGGGTCGAGCAGCCGGCCGGCTCTCACCAGGGTCACGACAGCGGGCGACGAGGCGGCGGGCTGCCCGCTCGCCGGCAGGGCGAGGAGCGATGCCGCCAGCAACGCGGAGATTCGATGAGGTTGCACTTTGTCAGCCTCCTACTACGCCTTAAGGCATTACTACTACAAGCTACGGTATACGCGACTGGAAGTCAAGCCCCTGCGGCGGCCCGCAACGCGAACCAGCCCGCTCAGGCGCCCGCGGCCGCCGCGCCGCCGCGCTGCTCCCTGGCCGCCAGGCGGGCGTCGTGCCAGCTGTTGAGCAGGGTCGCGGTGAGGATCATGGCGCCGCCGGCGAGGACGCGCGGGCCGACGCGCTCGCCGTGCACCAGCCAGGCCCAGAGCGGGTTGAGGACCGGCTCGAGCAGCAGCAGCAGGGAGGCCTCGAGCGCCGGCACGCCGCCGAGGCCGCGGGACAGCAGGACGTAGGCAAGGGCGATCTGGAAGAGGCCGAGGAAGGCGAGCACCAGCCAGTCCGTCGCGCGGCTCGGCGGCAGCGGCAGGCTCAGCGGGAGCGCGGCGGCGGCCGCCAGCACGTTCCCCCAGAACGCGGCGACGAGCGCGTCGTCGCCCGGCGCCGCAGGCGCACCGCGATCACCGTCCGGCGGGGCCGCCGGCGCCGCCGCGGCACCGCCTCCCCGGCCGAGGGCGCGAAGGCCCATGATGGTCAGGGCCCAGGTGAGCCCGGAGAGGGCCGCCAGGAGGTTGCCGCGGAGCGGCCTGGGCGCGGTGGCGGACGCCGGCTCGAGCCCCGTCACCAGCAGCACCAGGCCGAGCGCGATGGCGGCCATCGACACCAGGTCGGCGCGCCGGACGCGCTCGCCGAGCAGCCAGGGGCTCAGCAGTAGCACGAAGAGCGGGGCTGTCGACTGCAGGTAGATGGTGCTGGCGGCGGTGGTGAGCTTGTTCGCCAGCACGAACAGGATCATCGTCGCCGCGTAGCAGGCGGCGACGCCCAGCATGCGCGCGGTGGGACGCCGGCGCACCTGCGGCAGCAGCAGCAGCAGGGCGGCGCCGGCGATGATCGAGCGCAGGCAGGCGACCGGCCAACCCGAGAAGTGGACCGCCTTGATGGCGGCCCCGCCGGTCGAGAACAGGGCGGCGGCGGCCAGCAGCTGCAGCCGCGGCGCCAGCGCCCGCCGCGCCGCCGGCAGCGGCTGGGCACCCGATCTCCCTGCTTCCTGCACGGAACCATCGTGCACGCCTTCCTCCGTCGCCTTCCGTCGCCTTCCGAAGCCGCCCTCGCCCGCTGCCGTGGCCCGCCGTCTCTCTCCGGGCGGCCCGCGTCAGCCGGGCAGGAAGAAGAACAGCACCGCCAGGACGACGTACGCCGCCAGCAGCTGCACCCCTTCCAGCCAGTTCGACTCCCCGTCGGCCGCCACCTGGCCGCCGATGGCGACGGCGGCGGCCATCGCCAGCGCCTCGGGAATCGTGAACACCAGGTCCATCGGGCGCGGACCGATGAATCGCGATGCCAGCACGAGCAGCGGCACGACCAGCAGGGCCACCTGCACGCTGCTGCCGACCGCGATGCCCAGCGCCAGGTCCATGCGGTCGTGGCGCGCCACCTGCACGGCCGAGGCGTGCTCCGCGGCGTTGCCGACGATCGCCAGGACCACCACGCCCACGAACAGGTCGCTCATCCCCAGGGCGCGCGCCGCCGGCTCGACCACGCCGACCAGGACCCCGCTCACCCAGGCCGCGAGGGCGGCGGCGGCGGCCAGCACGGCGGCCGCCTTCGCCGTGCTCCATGGCACGAAGCCGGGCGGTTTGCCCGCCGACTCCGAGGCGCGGCACACGGCGCCCAGGAACAGGCGGCGGTGGGTGCGCAGCGAGAACAGCAGGCCGCAGGCGTAGGTGACGATCAGCACCGCGGCGATGGCGAGCGACAGGCCGCCCATGGCCGCCGGGCGCCCGCCGAAGGCGCCGAACACCGCGGGCGCCAGCAGGGCGATGGCGGCGAGGGTCAGCATGGTGCCTTGCGCGCGCGCCGCGGTGGCGTTGAAGCGCTGGACGTCGCGCCGCAGGCCGCCGGCCAGCACGGCAGCGCCCAGCACCAGCAGCAGGTTACCCAGGATCGAGCCGATCAGCGAGGCCTTGACGATGACGACCAGGCCGCGGCGCAGGGCGGCCACGCCGAGGATCAGCTCGGCGGCATTGCCCAGGGTGGCGTTCAACAGCCCGCCCGCCCCTTCCCCGACACGCTCGGCCAGCTGCTCCGTGGCGCGGCCGATCCAGGCGGCCAGCGGCACCATCGCGGCGCAGGCGCAGACGAAGAGCGCTACCTGCCGCTCGGGCGCCAGCGCCGCGAGCCCTGCCGTGACCGGCAGGAACACCAGCATCCAGACTCGCGGCGAGCCCGCCCGGCGCCAGGAAGGGATCATTGCCGGATGTTATCCCGCGAGGCAGGCGGCCGGACCTTGGGCCGTGGGTCAGGGTCAGGTTCTCTCTGCCGCCCTTTGGGCGAGGCCCGTAATAGCGGGGACGGAGAACTTCGAGGCCTCGCCCAAAGGGCGGCAGAGGGAACCTGACCCTGACCCATGCCCAGAGCTTGCCCCGAGGGAGGGTGGCGGGTTAGCCTGTGGTCAGCAGCAAGGAGACACGGAAGCTCGACCGATACCGGGGCAAGGGAGCCAGGGAGCCAGCGCCATCGCGTCGCACTTCGCACGAGAGCCTATGCCAGGAAGCCTGCCCAAGATCTTCGTCCTCGACACCTCGGTCATCCTCTACGACTTCAACGCCATCCTCAACTTCCAGGAACACGACGTCGCCGTCCCCATCACCGTCCTCGAGGAGCTCGACCAGTTCAAGAAGGGCAACTCGGTCCTGAACCTCCAGGCCCGGGAGTTCATCCGCCAGCTCGACCGGCTGTCGACCCGCAACATGCTGGCCGAGTGGATCCCGCTCGACGGCGCCGCGCACGGCCGCTTCCGGGTGCTCACCGAGGAGAGCTCGCAGCACCCCGACTCGGCCGAGGTCTTCGGCTCCAAGAAGGCCGACCACCGCATCCTCAACGCCGTGCTGTCGCTCACCCGCCGCGAGCCCGACCGCAAGGTGGTCCTGGTCACCAAGGACATCAACCT
Source organism: Thermoanaerobaculia bacterium (assembly GCA_035603475.1). Lineage (GTDB taxonomy): Bacteria > Acidobacteriota > Thermoanaerobaculia > Multivoradales > UBA5704 > JASLEW01. The sequence continues at coordinate 1,369 of DATNKH010000677.1, read as the reverse complement.
GCGCCTCAAGGCGCGTGCCCTGAACCTCACCGCCGAGGACTACGAGACGGTCAAGATCAAGGACCTCGACCACCTCTACAAGGGCAAGAGCGAGATCCAGGTCGACGATCCGGCCTCGATCGACCGCCTCTACCGCGGCGAGGCGCTGCCGGTCGAGGAGCTGCTGGCCGAGCGCCCCCTGCCGAACCAGTACTTCATCCTGCGCAGCCGATCGAACTCCGGCCTCGCCTACTACAACCCGCGCACCGACCGCCTCGAGCGGGTGGCGAAGCCGCTCGCCTACGGCATCTCGCCGCGCAACGCCGAGCAGACCTTCGCCCTGCACGCGGTGCTCAACGACGACGTGCCGCTGGTGACCCTCTCGGGCGCTGCCGGCACCGGCAAGACGCTGCTCGCCCTGGCCGGCGCCCTCGAGCAGCGCCGGCAGTTCCGCCAGATCTACCTGGCGCGGCCGATCGTGCCGCTGTCCAACCGCGACCTCGGCTACCTGCCCGGCGACATCCACTCCAAGATCGACCCCTACATGCAGCCGCTCTGGGACAACCTGTCGATCATCAAGAACCAGTACGGCGAGAAGGAGCGCGAGTACCGGAAGGTCGAGGAGCTGGTCGAGACCGAGAAGCTGCACATCGTGCCGCTGGCCTACATCCGCGGCCGCAGCTTCTCGAACGTGATCTTCATCGTCGACGAGGCGCAGAACCTGACCCCGCACGAGATCAAGACCATCATCACCCGCGCCGGCGAGCGCACCAAGATCGTGTTGACCGGCGACATCTTCCAGATCGACACGCCCTACCTGGACGCCCACACCAACGGGCTCTCCTACCTCATCGACCGCACCAAGGGCAGCGCCCTCTACACCCACGTCAACCTCGAGAAGGGCGAGCGCTCCGAGCTCGCCAACCTGGCAAGCCGGCTGCTCTAGCCAGGCCAGGCCCGCGGCGAGGGAGCCGGGCGCGCTCTCAGCGGGGTGCTGAGGGTGCTGCTTGACCGCGGCCGGGCGTCGGGGCGGAGAGATGGCTCTCGCCGAGGTACCAGCGCGGCCGCGGCTGCCAGATGAGGCCGAGCTCCGTCACCGAGCTCATGATCCGGCTCATTGCCTCCTCGGGCGAATCGGTGAGCAGGAGGCGGTCGACGTCGAGCGGCGAGATCGTGCTCTCGGGGATCATGCTGTCGCGGAACAGGTCGAGGAGCGGCCGCCAGAAGTCGACGCCCATCAGCACCAGCGGGAAGTCGCGGATCTTGCCGGTCTGGATGAGCGTCGCGGTCTCGAAGATCTCCTCCATGGTGCCGAAACTGCCCGGCAGCACCACGAAGGCATAGGAGTACTTGACCAGCATCATCTTGCGCAGGAAGAAGTAGTGGAACT
>DATNKH010000676.1:0-2202 GCA_035603475.1 Thermoanaerobaculia bacterium | reverse complement strand
ATCGGTCTGCTTCTGCATCCGGGCGGCGGCGAGGGACAGCAGCGCCGAGTGCCAGTAGAGAGGGTTCGTGTCCGGCACCGCGTCGGGCTCGGCGTCGTTGAACGAGAAGCCGAGGATCACCCAGTCCGGATGCATGTAGGGACGGATGCGCAGCTTGTAGCGATGCACCTCCATCGAGGTGTTGCAGTTGCCGATGCCGGCATTGGCGACGGTGACCGCGCGCCCGGCCGCGGCAGGGCAGCGGGCGGACAGCAGCCGCTCGAGCTGGTCGGGAAAGGTCTGCCCCTCGGGCACGCCCCAACCGAAGGTCAGCGAGTCGCCGAGCGCCACGGCGAGCCGGTTGCCCGGGCGGCGCCGCGCCTGGGTCTCCGGGTCGGGCAGGCGAAAGCCGTGCTCCTCGGTGCGCACCCTGGCGCCCATCAGGAAGGCGCTGGCGTTGGGGCGCTGCTCCTCGACCACCCCCGGGTAGCTCGAGAGCGTCTTGATCTGGCGGGCGTAGCGCCACATCTCGACGTCGTAGACGGTCAGCCAGTACTTGGAGATCAGCCGCAGTCCCACCTCGGCCGCCGCCAGGGCGACGAGCAGGGAGGTGCCGAGGACGGCGGCGCCGAGCAGACGTTTGTTCATGGACGAGACACCACCTGATCGAGAGCTCCCGGCGGGCGGGAGGGTTGGTAACGCCGCGCGGGCGGCACGCGACGGAAGCCGCCAGGCGGTGCGGCGCCCGGGGACCCGGGCGGGCGGCGCACGACTGTATCACCGTTCGGGCCCGCGCCTCGCGACCCGCTGGCTGGTGGGTCAGGTTCCCGCTGCTTCCCTTTGGACGAGGGGCCGAAGTCGTCCGCCCTTCAGTCCCAGCCCCTCGCCCAAAGGGAAGCAGAGGGAACCTGACCCACCAGCGGCTAGCCTCGAAGGCCAGGACGTGGAAGGCGTGCGATGCGAACGCGAGCGAGGGATGCGGCCAGGACCGCGCCGAGCGTGAGCCAGCACAGGCGGAGACCCCACACCCAGCCGGCAGGCCGGTACTCGAGCGTGGCGCGATGCCACCCTGCCGGGACCAGGAAGCCCAGGAACCCGGCGTTGACGCGCAGCAGCGCGGCTGGCCTGCCGTCGAGCGTGAGGCGCCAGCCGCGGCAGAAGGTGACGCTCGACACCACCAGGCCGCCGGTGGCGCCGCCTGCCTCGAGCTCGAAGCCATTGGCATGGAGGCGGCGGAGCTGGACCCGGCCCGCTTGCCGGTGGACGTCTGCCGCGGGTGTCGCCTGGGCGGCCGCCCCGCCGGCCTGCCCGCCGCCGCCGGTGTCGAGGACCTCGCCGGGCTCGGCCACCGCCGAGGCGGCGAAGTCCTCGTTCGCCACGGTGGCGAGGAGGGCGTCGCGGGGATCGTGCGCGGGCCGCCACGCGGCGGGCATGAAGAACAGCGGCAGCGCCTTGGGGTTGCGCCAGAGCTTCCCGCCCTGGCCGTCCCAAGCCTCCTCCCAGGGCGGGAAGAGCTCCGCGCGGTGCCGGGTCAACATGAGGCGCACGCCCAGGTAGCCGAGGAAGGGGACGGGGTAGGGCCGCTGCACCAGCAGCATCGGCTGGCCGATACGATAGCGCTCGCGGAGCACCCTGCCGACGACGAAGGAGGCGCGCGCCGGCTGCATCGGATCGTTGGAGCGGGGATCCCACAGCCCGTACAGCGCGGCGAGGTTGGGGCGCAGCGCGTCGCCCTCCGCGGCCACCCGGAAAGCCGCGCCGGCGCCCGCGCGGGCCCGCATCTCCGCGGTCATCGCCGCCACCGCGGGCGGCGGCGCCAGGTCGAAGTCAGCGGGAAGGACGGGCAGCAGGCGGCCGTTGAGCAGCCCCAGGTCGACCGCCAGGCATGCCGTCGCCAGCCAGGGGAGCCAGCGGGCCGCGCCGGGGCGCCCCGCTGGCGCGAGGCCGCCGGCGGGGTTGCTGCCTGGTCTGCCGCCCGGATCGCCACCCGAGTCGCCGCCCGGATCGCCACCCGGGCCGCCGCGGGCCACCGGCTGCGCCTCGGCTTCTTCCAGGCCTTCCCGGGACGGCGCGGCTCGGCCCTCGATGTTGCTCCGCGCCCGCGCCGCCGCCCACCAGAACGCCACGGCGGTCAGCGCGGCGCCGCCGGCCGTGGCCAGCCACCATGCCCGCTCCCAGGGCATCGCCGGCGGCCGCTCGCAGGCTAGCCCCAGGGCCGCCACG
>DATNKH010000675.1:0-10098 GCA_035603475.1 Thermoanaerobaculia bacterium | reverse complement strand
CGGCGCCGGCGCCGCCGCGCCCGGCGACGACGTGGCCGTGGCGCCCGCCGCCGCCATGGCCGGAGCGGCCGGCGCGGCAGGCGCGGCAGGACGGATCTTCCGGTCGGCACCGCGGGGGCAGGCTTGACCCAAGGCCTGCCGAGCCCCCCGTCTTTGCAGCGCCTGGCGGAGCCGCGGCCCAGTCCGCCCTTCGCGTCGGCATCGTCGCCGCCTTCCCGGTGGCTCCCGCCGCTCCCGTCGCTGCCGCGGCTGCCGCTGCTGGGCGCCGCGGGCCTGGCGGTCCTGCTGGCGTGGCTGGTCGGCTACCCGCTGCTGCTGACGCTGGTGGAGTCGTTCCACGGTCCGTCCGGCTGGACGGCGCACTGGTTCGCGGACTTCTTCCGGCGCCCCGACGAATGGCTGGCGCTCTGGCGGAGCCTGTGGATCTCGCTCGCCTCGGTGGCGCTGGCGGCGGCGGTGGGAGTCCCGCTCGCGTTCATCTTCGAGCGCGCCGACTTCCCCGGCCGCCGCTTCCTCGGCGCGGTCGCGGCGTTGCCGGTGGCGTTGCCGCCCCTGGTCGGGGTGATCGCCTTCCTCTTCCTGTACGGGGAGAGCGGCTTCGTCTCGCGCGCCGTGCAGGCGCTGCTGCGGCTCGACCATGCTCCCTGGCGGCTGGCCGGGCCGGGGGCCATCCTGCTCGTCCACACCTACTCGTTCTACGTCTACTTCTATCTCTTCACCCGCGCCGGCTTGGCGCGCCAGGACGCCGCGCTGCTCGAGGCGGCTTCCTCGCTCGGCGCCGGCGCCGCCCGCCGCCTCTGGCGCGTCACCCTGCCGCTGCTGCGCGCGTCGCTGGTCACCGCGGCGCTGCTCACCTTCATGACCGCGCTCGCCTCCTTCTCCGCGCCCTATCTGTTCGGCGGCGGCTTCCGCGTCATGCCCACCCAGATCCTCGCCTCCAAGCTCAACGGCGATCGCCAGATGTCGCAGGTCGAGACGGTGATGCTGGCGGCGGTGGCGCTCGTCGGCCTGTGGGCATCCCAGGGCACCGGTGCCGGCGGCGCGCCGGCCAGCGGCGTCCGCGGCGTGGCGCCGGCGCGCCGGCGGGTGGGGGCGCCGCTCACCCGCGGCGCGGTCGCCGCCGCCGGCTACGCGCTGGCGCTGGTGCTGCTGCTGCCCCACCTGGTGATGGCGCTGATCTCGCTGGTGCCCGCCGGGACCTGGATCGCCGAGCCGTTCCCGCCGGTGCTCAACTTCCGCAACTACGCCCAGCTGGGCGACCGCGAGCACCTACGGCCGATCGTCAACTCGCTGTGGATGGCGACGGCGGCCACCGCCGCGGCCGCGGCTCTCGGGCTGGCCGCGGCGCTGGCCGCGGTCGCCGCTCGCCGTCGCGCCGGCCAACCGGGTGGCCGGCTCGATGGCGGGCTCGGCAGCAGGCTCGTCGGCCGCCTGGGCAGCATCCTCGGCAGCCGCATCGGCGGCGCCCTGGAGACGCTGGTCGGCCTGCCGTGGGCCATCCCCGGCACCGTCTTCGCGATCGCTCTCGCCACGACCTTCAGCGTCGACGCGCCCTGGCTGGGCAGGTTCGTGCTGATCGGCACGCCGGTGCTGCTGCCGCTCTCCTACCTGGTGCGCAGCCTGCCGTTGACCGGCCGCGCGGCGCTCGCCGGCCTGCGCGGCATGGACCCGGCGCTCGCCGAGGCGGCGGCGGCGCTCGGGGCCGGACGCCTGCGGACGCTGCGCCGCGTCACCCTGCCGCAGCTGCGCCCGGCGCTCGCCGCCGGCGCCGGGCTGGCGTTCATCACCGCCCTCGGGGACTTCGTAACTTCCATCGTCCTCTATACGTATGACACCCGGCCCATCTCGATCGAGATCCTGGCCAACGTGCAGCTCCAGGACCTCGGAATGGGCGCCGTCTATGGCGTGTTGCTGATGGCGGGAAGCGCGGTGGCGTTCTTGCTCTGGAGCCCCGCCGAGGGCCGCTGAAGGCAGCCGAGGAACCCGCATGAGCCGCCCCCCGAGCCCGCCCATCCCACCCGGCCGATCCGGCCCGCACCACGCACTCGATTCGAGCTCGTTCCACCCCTCCTCCGATCCCGGCGCGCCGATCCGCTCCGGGGCCTCGATGCGGCGCCTCTGGGTGCTGATGGCCACGGTCTTCGTGGACATGATCGGCGCCATGATCGTGCTGCCGCTGCTGCCGTTCTACGTGCTCCGGATGGGCGGCAAGCCGTCCATCGTCGGACCGCTGGTCTCCGCCTTCTTCGTCACCCAGATCGTTTTCTCGCCGCTGTGGGGCCGCCTGTCCGACCGTTACGGCCGCCGCCCGATGATCCTCGCCGGCCTGCTGCTGTCGGCCGCGGCCTACACCCTGTTCGGCCTCGCCCACACGCTGCTGCTGCTCTTCCTATCGCGCCTGGTGCAGGGAGCCGGCAGCGGCACGGTCGGGGTGGTGCAGGCGTACGTCGGCGACTCCATCGCGCCCGAGGAGCGGGCGAAAGCCCTCGGCTGGGTAACCTCCGCGACCAGCGCCGGCGTAGGGATCGGCGCCCTGATCGGCTATCTCGCCACGTTTCTTGGCCAATCCGCGCCAGGTTATTGCGCCGCCGGCCTTTGCCTGTTGAATGTCGTGTTCGCCTGGCGCTGGCTGCCGGAGTCCAAGCGCCGCGAGACTGCGCCGGTCGAGGCGCCCCCCATCGTCTCGGTGTGGGGCCGGCTGTGGACTGTCGTGCGCCAGCCAACGGCCCCGATCGGCTCGCTGATCTGGATCTACGCCCTGGGGATGATGATCTTCATGGCGATGAATACGGTGCTCAGTCTCTACCTGCAGCGGATTTACGGCGTGACCCAGCATACGATCTATTTCTTCTACGCCTACGTCAGCCTGATCTCGGTGGTGATGCGGGCGCTGCTGCTCGGTCCGGCGGTGCGGCGCGTGGGAGAGGTGGGTGCGATGCGATTGGGCACCCTGATGCTGGCCCTCGGCATGGGAGCGATGCCATTCCCAGCCTGGCTGGCGTCGCCGCTGGCGGTGCGCATCGCGTGCTTCGCACTGATCGCCACCCTCGTGCCCGTGGGCACCGCACTGCTCTTTCCGTCCACGACCGCGCTGGTGTCGCGCCGCAGTCCGCGCGACGAGTTGGGGCAGGTCATGGGAGTGCAGCAGCTGTTCGGCGGCATCGCCCGCTTCCTGGGCCCCATCTGGTCGGCCTGGCTCTTTGCGGAGTATGTGGCACTCCCCTTCTGGGTCGCCTCCATCCTGATGTTGGGTGGATCTCTTCTCACCTGGCGCATCCGGCGCGAGCCTCGCGTCCATCCGGTCGCCGCGTTGGCTCGAGTCGAGGTTGCACGGCTGACGGTGATCGCCGACCTGCCGGACGCCTGCGCCGCGGCCGAGCTCTCCCAGGATGAGGCGGCCGCGCCGGCGGCGCCCAGCGCGCTACGCGGTTAGTGGCCGATGAGACCGCTTCGCGGGAGGTGAACCCATGGCCGCCAAGTCCACGGTTCCATGCGTCTTGGTGCTCCTGCTCTGCGCCGTCGCCGCGAACGGCCAGAGTGTTGGGCCGCTGTTTCACCAGCCCGACGCGAAGCAAGAGCCGATCGCTGTAAGCCCATCCCTCCTGCTCGCGAACGAGCTGGCGAAGGCGCCTCTGCATTCGCTGCCGCCGGCGAGGATCGCGGCCCTGGACAGTCTCTCGGCGATGAGAGCGTGGAATGCGGCCCGCAGGCGCCCGACGCAGGACGGCTTTGCACGTCCGTTGGCCTTGCCTGTCGAAGTCGTTCTGTCGGCAGGGCATGCAAATTCGGTAGCCGAATCAGGAGGGATCGGTGTCGATGGTGGGCAGGGTTCGATCGCCTGGGCGACGCGCATCCATGTCGACGAGGCCTACAGGCTCAGGCTTCACCTCCTGGACGTTCAGCTGCCGCCGGGGGCGCGGATGTGGGTGTGGGGTACCGGCGGGGAGGTACGTGAGTTCGGCCTCGAGCTGAGAGCGCCAGCCGGCGACTTGTGGACTCCAAGCGTCGAAGGCCCGGACCTGATGCTCGAAGTCCATGCACCTGTCAGTGCGGCTGCAGCGCGGTTCACTCTGCGTGAAGTCTTGGAGTTGTTCCGCGTTGGCACCTCGGAGGGACTCGTCCCGTCCCAGGACTCGACGACTTGCCTGGTTGACGCCGCATGCGTCGAGAGCAGCGGGCTGCTGACCGCACTACAGCATGCGGTGGCCCAGTTGCAGTTCATCGAAGGCTCGAATGGCTTCCTGTGCACGGGCGGGCTGTTGAACAACACGAGAGCAGACGGTACCCCCTACCTCTTGACAGCCCATCACTGCCTCTCCGATCAGGCTGTGGCCTCCACGCTCGAGGCGTTCTTCCAGTACCAAGATCCGTCTTGCGGGGTTGCCGCGCCCCAGGAGAGCACCTTCCCGCATACGAACGGAGCAACTTTACTTGCCACGGGTGCCACCGGATCACAGTCTGATTTCACGTTGGTTCGCCTTGCCGGGTCCATACCCGCCAACAGCTCATTCCTCGGCTGGAACGCAGACCCCGGCGTGCTCACGAACGGAACGCTGCTCTTCCGGGTCTCTCATCCATTGGGCCGTCCCCAAGCCTTCTCTGAGACCCAGGTCCTCGCATCCGGCACGGTGTGCGCAGGCACCGTCAGGCCGAACTATATCTATTCCGCCAAGGTGCCGAATGGAGGCGACACGGCGGGAGGCAGCTCTGGTGCCCCGGTCGCGCTGGAGAATGGACAGGTCGTCGGTCAGCTGCTCGGAGAATGCGGCGACCCCTTCAACAACTGCAGTCAGAGCAACACGGACGTGGATGGTGCGTTTTCACAGACCTTCCCGGCGATCTCCCAATGGCTCAGCCCGTCCACGGGTGGCGGACCATGCGTCCCGTCGAGCAACACCCTCTGCCTCGACGACCGTCCAGGGGACCAGCGCTTCCAGGTCAAGGTGTCGGTCAACACCGCGGAAGGCGGCGGGCTTCATGGGCCGGGCGCCGACATCTCCCTTGCAAGCCTCGGGGTCAGCCAGGGCGGCATCTTCTGGTTCTTCGGCGCCACGAATCCCGAGATGCTCATCAAAGTCGTCAACGCCTGCCCGATCGGCAGCCAGATCTGGATCTTTTACGCGGCCCTGACCAACGTCGGCTTCTCGGTGACCGTGACCGACACCCAGACCGGGCACTCGAGGACCTACACGAATCCCGACCTCACCACCGCCGCGACGATACAGGACACCTCGGCGCTCCCCTGCTCATGACCCCTCTTCCGCGGTCCGGCGGTAGCTCCGCAGGAATGGCTCGAGGTCCCAGAACTCCTGGCGCGTTCGGACCTCGAAGCGGATGCGCCGGGAGTGGTCGCGGTCGAGCAGCAGGCAGCCGTCGCGCAAGACGCGATGGGCGAGATCGACCGGGGCGCGATTCAGGACCACGAGGTGGACTGGACGGCGCAGGAGCCTCTCCAGATCGGCTTCCAGGTGGAACGCGAGTCCTTCGAGACCCGGAGGCGGAGCGTCGGTGTAGAGCACGCCCACGTCGACATCGCTGTCCGCCCTCGCAGTCCCGCGGGCCCAGCTGCCGAAGAGGTAGGCTGCCGCGAGCCCTTCGCCATCGGCGCCTGCGAAGAAAAAGTCCCGCAGCTTGGTCTTGATCTCGTCAGCCGAGCCCATGGCCGGATGATCATATTCGATGGGCCGCCACAGGGGGCCACGACATGGCCGTGCATCGCCGGCCAAGTGCGCGGCGAGAGCAGGCGGTCTTGGAGGGCTGCGGCTCAGACCTGGGAGCGGATCGGCAGCACGACCATCGGCACTCCCATCCATTGCAGGCGGCGCTGGATGAACCAGGAGGTCTCGTTGTGCAGCAGGCGGTAGAAGAAGCGCTCCTGGCGGAAGACCAGCTTGCCGGTGAAGATGGTGGCCTTGGGGTAGATCTGGGCCAGGCGCTTGCAGACCTGGGCCGCCTCGGTGACGACCTCCGTGCCCATCTCGGTGACGCAGTCCGCCGGGAAGCCGAGGCGGCGAGCGAGGTCGACGTACTTGCCGAGGTCCTCCTCGGCGTGCCGGGCGAGGGCGTCGAGCTCCTCCTTCCCCTTGAAGGTGCCGGAGTCCACGACCGCGATCGACACGAAGACGAACTGCTTGTACAGCCCGGGGAAGAACCGCAGGATCGAGAGCATGGTGTGCACGCCGAAGCCGTTGAACGAGCTCACCAGCAGCACCGCCGTGGGTGCCTTCGGGTCGAGTGGCCCCCGGTTCGGCTCGCCGGTGGTCGGCAGCGAGCCGAGCACGTCGTCGAGCTGGCGCAGGCCCGCCTTGGCGCGCTCGTAATGCCCCTGGATCAGGTAGCAGAGGACGACGAAGGTCGAGGTGATCAGGACCGTCACCCAGCCGCCGTTGGTGAAGCGTTCGTAGAGCGTGATGACCAGGATGCTGGCGCACATCACCAGCGCGATGCCGTGGATGAGCAGGTGCCGCCGGCGCCGCCGCTCGCCCCGCTTCGCCCACCAGAAGCGGCTCATGCTGAGCTGTGACAGGGTGAAGGTGAGGAACACGTTGATCGAGTACATGAACACCAGGGTCTGGATGTTGCCGCGCGTGTAGAACAGCATTCCCAGCGCCGCCGCGCCCATCAACAGCACGCCGTTCTGCATCGTCAGCTGCTCGGAGAGGGCGGCGAAGCGGTGCGGGAAGAAAGAGTCGGTGGCCATGTTGGCCATCACCCGCGGTCCGTCGATGAACCCGGCCTGCGCCGCGACGATCAGCAGCAGCCCCTCGGAGACGAGAGTGATCGGCACCAGCCAGTAGCCGAGCGGCATCCCGCCGACGCGCCAGGCGCCGAAGACGTTCTCGGCCAGGATGGCGTTCATCGTCTTGCCCTCGACGTGGTGGGCGTTGAGCAGCAGGTAGCCGATGAGGATGCCGCCGGCGGTCAGGGCCAGGGAGAGCGCCATGTAGAGCATCGTCCGCTTGCCGGTCTCCACCCGCGGCTCGCGCATGATCTGCAGGCCGTTCGACACCGCCTCGATGCCGGTGTAGGTGCCGCCGCCCAGGGCGTAGGCGCGCATCAGCAGCATCGCCATGCCGCCCAGGCCCAGGGTGGCGAGGCCGGAGTGAAAGCCCTGCGCCGCCTGGTGGGCCACGATCGGCACCTCCGGCAGATGGCCGAGCACCGACCAGCCGATGAGCAGGGCGTGGGTGCCCAGGAACACCAGGAAGATGGGGAGCAGGGCCTTGATCGACTCCTTGACGCCGCGCAGGTTGAGGGCGATCAGCAGCGCGATGACCAGGTACTCCGAGGGCAGCTTCAGGTGGTGCAGCTGGCGCGGCAGGAAGCTGAAGACGGCGTCGCCGCCGGAGGCGATCGACACTGTGATGGTGAGGACGTAGTCGACCACCAGGGCACAGCCGGAGATCACGCCGATGCGCGGCCCTAGCAGGTGGGAGGCGACCACGTAGCCGCCGCCGCCGGTCGGGAACTGCTCGATGATGCTGGCGTAGGACGCTGAGATGATGAGGACGGTGAGGGCGGTGGCGATGGCCAGGCCGATCGCCAGGTAGGTGTGCACGCCCAGGGTGCGGAACGCTTCCTCCGGGCCGTACGCGGACGACGACAGCCCGTCCGCTCCCAGCCCCACCCAGGCCAGGAAGGCGATCAGCGACATCTTGTGGAGTTGGGAGGTGTCGGTGACGTCGCGCGGCGCCCCCAACACGGTCCTGCGGACCCTCTCCGAGAGCGAGCCGTCGAAGGGCTCGCGCTCCTGTCTGCCGTCAGTCACGAACGCTCATCGCCTCCCGGGCGGTGCCGGGTACGCCCCTCCGCGCGGCGGCGGTCCGGCTGGCCGATCCAGACCAGTCAGAGCCGGCGGCGCCGCCATCAGCCCGCGACCGGACGACCACGACAACAGAACGGACAACAAAAAGAGGCAGGGAAGCTTGCGCCGCCCTACCTCTCTAGAATCGTCGGAAGTTGGTTGCGGGGGCAGGATTTGAACCTGCGACCTTTGGGTTATGAGCCCAACGAGCTACCAGGCTGCTCCACCCCGCGCCAGTCCAGCCGCCTCCCTCCTGCGGAGGCGAAAATGCATGGTGCCATATCGCCGCCGGGCTGTCAAACGAGCGGTAGTGTCCTGATTGCCAGGTTGCCCTTGCCTCCCTCGCGCCGTTTGGGCGAGGGTCCAAGCCCAGAGGGCGGCGGCGTAGGACTCCAGACCCTCGCCCAGACGGCGCGAGGGAGGCAAGGGCAATCTGGCCAGGGGACACTACCCTGCAGGACACTACCTGGCCGCTTCGGGACCGACCTTGCAATGTTGATTCGTGGGGTGTATAGTTCACCTGTGAACGAATTGCCCTGCCCGGCTCGACCCGAGATGGTGATGATGCTCCTGCGCACGGCGGAGCGGGTCGAGCGGATGCTCGAGCGGTCGCTCGAGGGGATCGGGTTGTCCCCGGCCAAGCTGGCGGTGCTCGGCGGTCTGGCCGCGGCGGGCGGCTGCCTGTCGCTGGGCGATCTCGCCCAGCACCGCAGCTGCGTCAAGTCCAACATCACCAAGCTGGTCGATCGGCTCGAGGCCGACCGCCTGGTGGCCCGCAGGGACGATCCGACGGACCGCCGCGGGGTGCTGGCCGAGATCACCTCCGAGGGGCGCCGGCTGCAGGCCGAGGGCGAGCGCCTCATCGGGCAGGTGGAGGAGGCGCTGACCCGCGACCTCGCCGGGGAGGACGCCGCGGCGCTCCGGCGGGTGCTGCGCGAGATCGCCTCCCGGAGCGGCTGATTTTTTTTGAGCGCGATCGTTCACCGGAGCACAGTGCTTCAGTCAACCGTACGCGCATGAACCAGAAAGGGATCGACCCATGACACCCATGTCGCAGGAAGCGACAGCTTCGACCTTGCAGCTGCTCTCGCCGGTCCGGCTCGGAGACCTCGAGCTGCCCAACCGGGTGCTGATGGCTCCCATGACCCGCCAGCGGGCGGCGGCCGGGGACGTGCCGACCGAGCTCAACGCCACCTACTATGCGCAGCGCGCCTCGGCGGGCCTGGTCATCACCGAGGCGACCCAGGTGAGCCCGCAAGGAGTCGGCTATCCAGGAACGCCGGGGATCCACTCCGATGCCCAGGTCGCGGGTTGGCGGCTGGTGACCCAGGCCGTGCACCGCCGGGGCGGCCGCATCTTCCTGCAGCTCTGGCACGTCGGCCGCATCTCTCACCCCGACCTGCAGCCGGACGGGGCGCTGCCGGTCGCGCCCTCGGCCATCGCCCCGGCAGGTGAGGCCATGACCCCGGGTGGCCGCAAGCCCTTCGTCACGCCGCGGGCGCTTGCCGGCGACGAGATCCCCGGCGTGGTGCGCCAGTTCGCCGAGGGGGCGCGCCGCGCCCGCGACGCCGGCTTCGACGGGGTCGAGATCCACGGCGCCAACGGCTACCTCATCGACCAGTTCCTGCGCTCGGGCACCAACACCCGCACCGATCTCTACGGCGGTCCGCCGGCGAACCGCGCGCGCTTCCTGCTCGAGGTCGCCGCGGCGGTGGCAGAGGCGTGGGGCGGTGGCGGACGGGTCGGCGTGCGCCTGTCGCCCCTCAGCCCCTTCAACGACATGCAGGACGACGACCCCCTGGCGACCTTCTCGCACGCCGCGGCGGCGCTGGGCGAGCTCGGCCTGGCGTACCTGCATGTCGTCGAGATGCGGCCCGCGGCCGCGGGGCAGCCCTATCTCACGCCGGCGCTGCGCCGCGCCTTCCGCGGGCCGCTGGTGATCAACGGTGGCCTCGACCGCGACAGCGCCGAAGCCGCGCTGCGCAACGACGAAGGCGACGCGGCGGCCTTCGCCGTCAAGTTCCTGGCCAACCCCGACCTGCCCGAGCGCTTCGCCGCCGGGGCGCCGCTCAACCTGCCCGATCGCGCGACGATGTACGGCGGCGGCGCCAAGGGCTACGTCGATTATCCATTCTTCGACGCCGCGCCGGCCGGGGCCAGCGATTCCGCAGGAAGGTCGTCGTCGGCCGGAAGTTAGCTGAGAAGGGAGTATGGGCGTGGTTGGTGGCAGATTCTCATTCACTTGGGGGTTGCGTTTTGGTTGCTGATCTGTCATAGTTTATGCATGGCAGACA
>DATNKH010000674.1:0-12741 GCA_035603475.1 Thermoanaerobaculia bacterium | reverse complement strand
CTGGCTCGTCGGCAGCACCCGCACCCAGGGGCGCTTCCGGCTCGAGGGCATCGAGCCCGGCGACTTCCTGGTCTGGGTCGAGCGGGGCGATCTCATCTCGACGGACAGCGAGGTGATCGCCGTTGCGGCGGGTCCGATCGCGCGCTGGTTCTGAATCTCTCCTTCCCGCCCTGAGCGGCCGGGTTGGCCGACAGCCTACGGCATCAAGGTGCCACGGGAGCAGGCTTCCGGGCGAAGCGCAGGAGCGCCATCGCCACGAAGGTGAGAAGGAGCAGCGAGGAGGCGCTGAAGAACGTCAGCTTCAGCGAGGTGGCGGCGCTCGCCACGCGGATCCAGGCGGCCTGCAGGGCAGGCGCGCCGCCAGCGGAGTAGCGGCTGAGCTGCGCCAGCTGCACCAGGTTCTCGGTCCAGTCGGCGAGCACGGTGATCGCCACTGGCGCCAAGATCCATGCCCGGCTGAAGGGCCTGCCGAGAGTGCTCCGAGCAGCAGGCTGGCCGCCAGGGCGCCGCCGTAGAGGAGCGGGAAGACCAGGTCGACCTCGAGAAAGCGCTGCTCCGCCGCCAGTGCGCCGTCGACAGCTCCCCAATAGCGGTCGACCGCGCCGGTGTCGTAGCCGAAGCGTTGGTCGAGCGGCTTGCGATCGGAGGGATTCGGGGCGGAGCTTGCCCGCACTTCGACCTCCTGGTGATGACTCACCTTCTTCATGATCGCAACGCCGGCGAAAAAGACCACGGTCGGAAGCGCGACCATGAAGATCGCCCGGAGGATCAGCTTGCCGGCGCTCACGACGACGGCCTCGCGCCTGCCTTGGCGCAATCCTTCCGCAGTGCCTGGATCTGCGCCACGACGTCAGCCGGGAGCGGTGTCGACACGCCGAGGTTCGCCAGGTACTGCTCCAGGTTCGGTACGCACGCGAGGAAGGCGAACACGTTCCGCGGCCGGTAGGGCTGGCCTTCCAACCTCTCGGCCCTCTTGTTCTTGGGGTCCGCCTGGATCCGCTGGATGACGGAGGGGTCCAGGGACATCTCGTCGCCGGTCAGCGCCCGCTTGCCGCGGCCGCGGCGCCCGCGGATCAAGTCGGCGATCTTGTAGTAGGACGCCTCGGGATAGAGCGTGTCGCACACGAAGGGTCGGAAATGGCCGATGAAGCGCTGGTCCACTGCGAGACCGTACTGCTTGGCCTCGTCGAGCATCCATTTGAGCGCCACGTTGGCCATGCCGTCGTCCACGAATCCGCCGCCCACGTTCGAGTGCACGCCAGCGAACCAGCGCTGCTTCAGGGATTGGCCGGATCGATGACGCATCCAGATCTCGGGCCGGAAGTCATAGCGCGCCTCGTCGATGGCGAGGGCCTGGCGGGCGTTCCTGACGCAGGCGGCCGGCTGATCGTCCAGATAGAAGGTATTGCTGACGGTCGAGGTGCCTGCACCGCCGGAACGGAGGCGGGAGCCCAGCGCCATGACGGTGTCCCAGACCCCGAGGAAATGGACACTGATCGCATTCAAGGTGGTCACGTCAAAAGGGCTGTATCCGTCGGCCGCACGAACGGCGTCGATCCCCTTCACCACGTCGTCGAAGGACTTCCTGCCTTGCCCCACGACGAACTCATGGAAGAAGATCGGCAGGTAGTAAGCATCGCTCTTGCCGGGCAGCCGCTCGCCGGTCCAATCCAGGAAGCGCGTGAGCCCGCGCGCCGTGGCCGCCCCGCGGCTGAAGCCGAAGATGAAGACCTCGTCGCCGGGCTGGTAGTTGAGAACGAGGAAGGTGAGGGCGCTCTCGATGTTGGCTTCGAAGCCGGCGCCCTCGAGGCCGCCGAGGAATCGGTCGGTCTGGAAGAGCAACCGGTTCGCGGTGCCCGGATACCTGGTCAACGATCCAACGCCGATCTCGTAATAAGTGATCTGTTCGCGCTGGGTCGCTGGATCCCAAGGCAGGACGGCCCGGCAGAGCTTGAGCACATTGGTTGGCTTGAGAACGGATATCGGTTTGAGTTTCGTGTCACCAGTGCTGAGTCTCTTGTCGGCCTGGCTGTCCCCAGGACGTTTCTTGCTGGGGCGGAGCTTGTCGTCGAAGTCGCTGTTCGAGGTGCCGTCGAGACAGACCACGAGTCGCCGTGGCGTCATGGTCGATCCGGCCCGGGGCTGCGGCCCAATAGGTGCTGGGTCTTGCATGGCGATGAGCCTCCAACTGGTCGCCGGAAGCCAAATGCAGACCAGCAGCGCCGCGAGCGGGAGGGCGCCACTGCCGAGCTGCATCCGACCGGAACGCCGGCCATCCAAGTCGCACCTCCTGGCTCTGCTGCCCTGGATCGAGAGACATGTCCGCACCCACGCCAGGTCGCGGTCCAGGGTATCTCGCCAGAGAGTCAGTGAACTAGATTTAAAAGAAAGCCTATCTTTTTCCTGGTCCGTTGTCAATGGCCGTCGCCGAATGCGCCGAATGCGAGGGCCGTCAGGTCGCGCACCAGGTTCTCGGCGGAGAGGTGGGGCTGATCGATCTCGAGCTTGCGGCGATAGTGAGCGCCGACCTGCTCCATCAGGTCGTAGCGGGCGCGCGCGCCGAGGCGGTCGGCGCGCAGGCAGAGGTCGAGCAGCAGCTCGCGCTCGTCGAGCGTCAGGCGGTGACGGATGCGGCGCAGGGTGCCGGGATCGGCGAGGGCATTGGAGCGCTGGCGCTGCGGCGCGGCCAGGCCTGAGGCGCGGGCGGATGCCGCGGCGCGCGCCGAGGCGGCGGCGCGGTCGCGAACCACCAGGGTGTCGGCGAGGATGTCTCCCAGCCGGCGGCGGTCGCGGTCGAGGAGCGCGCAGAGTCCACCGACGCCGTAGAAGACCGGCAGGAAGTCGAGGGCGCGCACGATGTTGCGCAGCAGCGACTGCTCGACGGTGATCGGCAGTCCGCGGCCGTCCACCACCCGCAGCCCCGCGGCGCGCTTGCCGGGCGTGCGGCCTTGCTGCCTGGTCTCGAAATAGACGTGATAGCCCCAGGTCAGCGCAAAGCCGAGGGTGGTCACCACCGCGGCGCCGATGCCGCGCGGCAGGACCAGCTGCAGCACCGCCGCGAGCACCGCGATGAGCCCGGTCAGCAGGATGAAGTCGACCATCAGCGCCAGGAAGCGGCTGCCCACGCCCGCGGGGACGAGCACGATCGGCACGTGCTCGGGCGTGAGGATGCGGCGCTGGCGGCTCATGGGCTGCCCGCTCCGGCGCGGTCCCCGCCGGCCGCGCCCTGCCGGCGCGGCAGGAAGAGGAAGAGCACCAGCGACGCGAGCAGGACCACCGCCACCGCGATCTTGAGCGGGTAGGGCACGACCTTGGCGGAGAACTGCGAGAAGGATCCCTCGATCAGGCCGGCGATCACCAGCAGCGCCATCACCGCCGTCATCATCCGCCAGACGCGCGGGAAGACGAGGCGCACCGCGGCGCCGCGCGACAGCTCACCCGGCAGCAGCAGGGCTCTCCCGGCCACCATCCCGGCGGCGCCGGCGAAGGCGATGGCGGCGGTCTCGAAAGCCCCGTGCGGACCCACCCAGGCGAAGAAGAAGAGGCCGACGCCGTCCAGCGCATAGCTCGCTCCGATCGCTCCCAGCAGGACGCCGTTGTAGAAGAGCAGCGGAATCGCGCCCGCGAGGGTGAGGGCGCCGAGGCTGAAGACGAGGAAGGCCACCTGGATGTTGTGGGTGTAGAGCTGTGAGCCGAAGACGGCCGCCTCGGCGACGGTCGAGATGCGCTCGCGGTGCCGCTCGATGTGCTCGACGCGCGCGCGCGGGCTCTCGGTGAGGAACTGGCGCGGGATGAGCTCCTCGGCGGCGCCCGGGCGGACGATCGCGGCGGTGGCGCCGAACAGGGCGCCGAGCAGGAAGGTGCCTGCGGCCAGGGCGACGGCCGCCGCCTCGCGCCGGAAGGCGGCGGGCACCTCGTTGCCGAGGAGGCGGCCCACCCGGGCCACGAAGCGCGGCAGCTCCCTCGCGGCCCCCCGGCGGCGCTGCCGGTAGATGAAGCGATAGCCGCGCCCGACCAGGTCGTTGAGGCGCCCGAGCAGGTCGGGGTTGGCGGTGAGCGAACGGGCGCGGTTGAGGTCGGAGGAGACCATGCGGTAGAGGCCGAGCAGCTCCCGCATGCCGGCCGGTCCGAGCTCACGCTCGGGGGCGCGGTCGGCCACGTCCAGCAGCTCCGCCAGGCGCCGCCAGCGGTCTTCGCGCTCCCAGGCCCAGCGTTCGACGTCGATCATCGGTCCGTCCCCGTCTTCCCTTCGCCTTCCCTCGCCATCGTCGCCATCCTCGCCCGCACGGTCATTGGCCTCGCGGAGCTCGCGCCCTACAGCAGCTGCCGCCGCTTGATCTCGAGGTAGCCGTTGACCGCCGCCAGCCCGACCTCGCCGGGCGGCGCTTCGATGACCAGGGCGCCACGGCGCCGCAGGTCGGCGATCACCCGCCGGCGCCCGAGCACCAGCTCGCCGGCGACCAGGGTGCGGCAGAGCTCCGGCTTGTCGGCGGGCAGCGTCCCCGCCGCCGCCGCCAGCCCCGGATCGGAGAACACGACGATCAGCGGCAGGTGCTGGGGCAGCAGCATGGCGGCGGCGCGCAGCAGGTCGCCCTCCTCGTTGAGCTCGGGCAGCGCGGTGAGCACCAGGATCAGGGCGCGGCTCCGCAGCCGCCGCCGCAGGTGGCTCGCGAGCGCCAGGTAGTCGGTGTGCCGGTACTCGGGCTCGAGGTGCGCGGCGAACCCGGTCAGCCGGCCGAGGTGAGCGGCGCCCCGTCCCTGGGAGATGCCCGACTCGACGCCGTCGGCGAACGACAGCAGCCCCATCCGGTCCTCCATGCGGTCGGCGATCGAGGCGATCAGCACCGCGGCGTTGACCGCGTGATCGAGGCGCGTGAGCTGGGCCACCCGCGCCGCCATGCGGTGGCCGCGATCGACGCAGACCAGCACCTCCTGGGAGCGGTCGAGCCGATACTCGCGGGTGATCAGCTTGCCGTGGTGCGCCGACGCCTTCCAGGCCACGTCGCGGAAGTCGTCGCCGGTCACGTACTCGCGCAGCCGGTCGAAATCTCTGCCCTTGCCGAGGCGCGGCGAGACGCGGGTGCCGAGCCCGCGCAGGTAGAGCTGGTCCAGCCGCGCCCGCAGCCGCCGCACCGCCTCGAGGTCGGGGAGGACGGTGATCTCGGCAGCCCGCGGCTCGGCGGCCGCGACGATGCGCTCGGCCCAGCCGGCGAGCGAGACCTCGACCCAGGGCGGCGCCAGCCGGGCGCTGCCGCGCGCCACGGCCCGCACCGGCAGCTCGAGGCGGAGCACCTCACCGGGGCGGTAGAGGCCCTCGGCGTGGCCCGCCGGACGGTCGAGCAGCTCGGGCCAGACCTGCCGCACGCGCAGCCGAACCGCTCCCGCGAGCGGCCCGGCCGCCGTGAGGCCGAAGGCGACGACCTCGGCCGCGCCCAGCGACAGCACCAGCTCGGCCGGCCGCTCGACGCGGAGCTCGAGCCGGCCGAGCCGCCGCGCCTCGGCGCCGGCGACCGCCACGGCCGCGGCCAGCGCCAGGGCCAGCAGCGGCGCCAGCTCGGGCGCCAGCGGCACCAGCAGCGCCGCCGCACAGAGGACGAGCAGGGCGCGCACGAAGCGGGGGCCGGGGCGGATCATGGGCGGGTCCGGATCGTTCTCCTTCCAGCCTTACCGCGGCACCGCGACCCGCTCGAAGATCTGGCGCAGGATGTCGGTCAGGCCGACGCCTTCCATTTCGGCCTCTGGCGTCAGGATCACCCGGTGGGCGAGCGCCGGCGCCGCCATCTCCTTGACGTCGTCCGGGGTGACGAAGTCGCGGCCGCGCAGCAGCGCCAGGGCGCGGGCGCTCTCGAGCAGCGCCAGCGAGGCGCGCGGTCCGGCGCCGATGTGCACGGCGTCGTGGCCGCGCGTGGCGGAGACGACGCCCAGGATGTAGCCGAGGACGTCGGCTTCCACGCGGATGCCGGCGGCGGCCAGCCGGCAGTCCAGCAGCTCCGCCGGCTGCAGCACCGGCGCGAGGGCGGCGACGGCCTGATCGTGCAGGCGGCGCCCGGCGGCGTAGGCGGCCAGCATCCGCGCCTCGTCGTCCCACAGCGGATAGCCGATCGAGATCTTGAGCAGGAAGCGGTCGCGCTGCGCCTCGGGCAGGGGATAGGTGCCCTCGAACTCGACCGGGTTCTGGGTGGCGAAGACGGTGAAGATCGGCGAGATCTCCCGCCGTTCGCCGTCGGTCGTGACCGCCCGCTCCTGCATGGCTTCGAGCAGCGCCGCCTGGGTGCGGGGCGGCGTGCGGTTGACCTCGTCGGCGAGCAGCAGGTCGGCGAAGATGGGGCCGGGACGGAACTCGAAGTCGAGGCTCTTCTGGTTGAAGATGTTGGTGCCGGTCAGGTCGGCGGGCATCAAGTCGGGAGTGAACTGGATACGGCGAAAGCGGCAGCCGATGAGCCGCGCCAGCGCCAAGGCCAGCAGCGTCTTGGCAGTGCCCGGGACGCCTTCGAGGAGGCCGTGGCCGCCCGCCAGCAGGCACACCAGCAGCTGCTCTTTGACCTGCTCCTGGCCGATGACCACCTGGTCCAGCCCGCCGCGCACCGCCTGCATGCGGGCGGCCGCTTCACCTGCGCTTGGCATCGTCCAATCTCCTGAAGGCCTGGTTGAGGGTGTCCAGCAGGCGGTCGAAGGCCGGCCGCGGAAGGTCCGTTGCGGGCTGCGAAGCCGCCAGGATGCTCGCGGCGACGGCCGGCGAGACGGCCGCCGGCCGGGCCGCCGCCGGCCGGGTCGGCGCCGCCGCAGCGAGCGGCTCCAGCGGCTCCAGCGTCTCCCGGGAGGGCGGCAGCTCCGCGAGCGACAGCCCCGGAGCGAGGTCGGCGGTCCGTGCCGCGAGCGCCGCGCCCTGGAGACCGGTGTCGGCGGCGACCGTGCGCACGAAGTTGTCGTAGTAGAGGCGGAGAGCGTCGCCGCGGCCGAGCGCGCGGTCGTAGAGGTCGGCGAGGGAATCGACGAGCTCGACGGCGTCGGAGCGGACGTCGCGGTCGTCGCGATCAGGCGGGCCGACGCGCACCGCGGCGCGCCACCAGGCGGCGCCGCCGGCGGCGGCGAGCAGCAGCAGCAGCGGCCCCAGGCCCCAGCTCGCGAGGATCTCGAGCATGCCGGCGCTCTCCTCGGCGCCGTGTCCGCGCTCGTCGAAGAAGACCGGCCTGCCGCGGTCACCGCCCTTGCCACCCTCACCGCCCGCGCCGGCGCCGGCCAGCGCTTCGAGGAGAGCGAGGTGATCGCCCCGTCCGAGCAGGCGGTTGTGGAGGACCTCGGGGCAGGCGAGCAGCACCAGGTCGCCCGCGCCGAGGACGAGGCGGGCCACGATCGGCGCATCGCCTTCGAGCCACAGCGCGTGCATCCCGGTCAGCGCCGGTCCGCCGAGCGTGCGAGGCGGATCGGGCAGCAGGCGCCGCACCCCCGGCCAGATCGGGAAGGACTTGCGGGCTAAGCCGGCGGTGCCCGCGTGCCCGACTTCCACCTCCAGGGCGGCGCCGGAGCCGCTGGCCACCGCCAGCACCAGGCGCCCGCCGTCACGCACCCAAGCCTCCTCGGCGGCGGTCAAGAGCGCCACGGTCCTGGCGGCGGCCTCCGGCTCCGGCACCGGAGTCGGTACCGGTGCCGGTACCGGTGCCGGTGCCGGCCAGGGATGGGGACCGGCGCCGCGCTTGGCGGCGCTGGCGCCGCTGCCAGCGCCGTTACCGCTGCCGCCGCTGCCGGCGCCCTTACCGCTGCCGCCACCGTTGCCGCTCCCGGCGGCCTTGCCACCCGAGGCATCCTTGCCCTTCCCGGCCGTCTTGCCGCCCCGGCCGGCTCCACCCTGGCCGCCGGTCTCGTCGCCATCGTCGTCTTCGTCGCCGTTCCCATCCTCCAGGCGGCGTGCCATCGCGGCGAGGCGGCCGGCCTCGGGCTCGACGCGCAGCAGGACGGCGCGCGGCGGCAGCGGCGTGGACTCGAGGCGGCGCGTCAGGACCGCGACCCTGGCGCCTGCCGGTTGCCCTGCCGCCCGCGCGGAGAGGTAGGCGAAGGCGAGGGAGAGCCCGTCGTCGCCGGTGTTCCATACCGATCCCGCGGGGAAGACGGCACGGGCAGCGCGCCGGTCGTTGCCGACCCAGACCAGCGCCGCGACCAGGTAGGCCACGACCGCCAGGGCCGGCAGCGCCCATTGCACGGGCGAGCGCGCGGGGGTCAAGCCGGGGAGCTCCCCAGCTCCCGGAGCAACCGGCGCGCCAGCGCTTGCGAATCCGCCAGCGCCTCCGGAGAGCTGCGGTCGCGCCCATACCACTCGCGCTCGAAGTGGCGGGTCATCTCGACCAGGGCCGGCCGCCACGAGGTAGCCGACGGGATCGTCGCGAGGTACTCCCAGTTGGTGCGCCCCTTGCGGTAGTGCACGATGCCGCGTTGGTAGAGCGTCACCAGCACGGCGTGATACCAGGCGCGGATGGCTTCGCGGAAGCGCCCCGCGGCAGCCAGGTCGCGCGCATAGCTCTCCCACTGACCGGAGGCGCGCGAGAGTGGGTCGTCGTCCTGCGCCGGCCCCGTCATCGGCGCCGCCGTGACGGTGGCCGGACGGCGGCGACGGTGCCGCCGGCGCGCCGCCTGGACGACCGCGGCCAGCATGGCCAGCGCCAGCAGCACGGCGAGGAAGACGACGCCGCGGAGACCGAAGGCCGGCCGGCGTCTCCGGGCGCCTTCGAGAAGCCGCCTGAGCCACCGCTCCATCCAGTGCCGAAGGCCGTCCCACAGGCTGGCGAGCAGGCGGGCGGGCGGCCGCAGGAAGTTCCGCACCGCGTCGAGGACCCCGTCGCCACCCACGCCCGGGTCGGGAAGGCTGCCGCCGGCCGCGATCTCCGCCAGCTCCTGGCTGCGCCGCAGCCGCTCGAGGAGCGCCGCGTCAGCCCGCGGCCTGGCCGCGAGCGCCGCCGCGGGTGTCGTGGCGGAGCCGGCAGCCGGCGCCGCCTCGGGACCGACGGGCAGGGCGCCGATCAGCCGCGCCAGCGGCAGGGCCGCCTTGCTCGCGGCCGCACGATCGTGCGCGTTGGCCAGCGGTCGCAGCACCGAGAGATCGGGCTCGAGCTCGTCGGCCGCGTCGCGGCCGAAGGCGACGCGCTGGCCGGCCAGGCGCTGCGCCTGCCGTCGTGCCGCCTCCCAGTCGCCGCGGCCGAGGTGGGCACGGATCTCGATCAGCCGGCGCCGATAGTCCGCTGCCGAGATCGTCGCGGCTGCCGCCGCCGCCGCTGTCGCCGCACGCGCCCCGGCGGCGTCGGCGGCCGGCGTGCCTGAAGAGAGCGCCACCAGCGTCGCCAGTGCAACCGGCCACGCCCGCACCAGCCGCGCGGCGAGCGCCGGCCGCGGCGCCCCGCCCGGACGTCCTTGCCGGCTGCCGTTCATGCCGCCTCCTCGGCACGCAGCTCGGCGAAGCGGGCGACCAGGTCCTCGCCGCTCTCGCGCGCCCGGGCGGCGCGCACGCCAACCACCAGCGCGGCCAGCCAGAAAGGCTCGACCAGGGTGACCGCTCCGGCCGCCAGCAGCAGGAGGAAGTGGCGGTTGCCGGCGCCGAGCACCAGCGACCAGGCCGCGAGGTCCAGGCCGCTCACCCCTCCCGCCAGCCAGAGGCACAGGCGGACCAGGGCGTAGAGGTTGAGGGCCGCGACCGCCAGCGCCGCGCCGAAGGTGACTGCCAGGCCCACGCAGGTCGCCGCCGGCGGAGCGCCGCGCAGAGCGTGGGCGAGCGAAGCGAGCGGTCCCGGACGCGCCGGCGGAGCGCCGCCGCCGGTCCCGCCGCCGTCGCCCGCGCCGCCCGCGCCGCCCGCATCGTTGGCATCGCCGGCATCGCCGGTCAACGGCGCGGTGGCTGCGGCGAGCCCACTGCCGAGCGCGAGCAGGGGCAGCGGGAGGATCATCCAGCCCAGGGCCTGGAACAACCCGGTCCACACCATGGCCGCGTAGAGATAGCCCGCCAGCCCGGCGGGAGGCAGCCGTAGCGCCAGCCGCGGCGACACTCGCGACCCGGATTGCAGCGCCATCGCGCAAGCGCGGGCGAACACCGCTCTGCCGCAGAGCGCCGGCAGTAGGGCGATGGTGACCAGCCAGGAGATCGAGAGCAGGTGGTGGAGATGGCCGCCGGCGTGCGCGCCGAGCTGCAGCAGGCGATTGGCGAAATGCACCTCGAGCAGGCGCAGGGGCAGCGAAGCGAGCGCGAGGACGGCCGCCCACTCCGGGACCGTGCGCACCACCAGCTCCGCCGCGTCGTCGAGCAGCGCCGCGACCGGCGTGCCGCCGCGGCTCAGAAGAGCCTCGCGATCGCGGCGCCGGCGACGGCGCGCAGCAGGGTCGCACCGGCGGCCAGGGCGAGCGCCAGCAGCACCATTCCCAGCGTCCGGACGGCGGCGCCACGTTCACCTGCCGCCGCCCGCCGCGCAGCCAGGCAGGAGATGCAGTGATGCATGCCCTCCCAGCGCGTCGAGCAGGCGGCGCAGACCGGCTTGCCGCAGCGGACGCAGATCGCCACCGCCGGCAGCTCGGGATGGTTGCGGCAGCGGGCGGCAGCGGCAGTGGGCGCACTCGGCATGGGGTGGGTGAGGTCCTCTGGCCGCGTCGTGGTCGTCGTCGGGTCGTGATCGTGGTCGCGATGCCTGGTTGGCCGGTGGTGTCCTCATTTTATCGAACACGCCGGCACCGTGCTGCGCCCGGTAGCCACTACCGGGCGCTCTGGTATGATCTTCAAGCACATGCCCTGCAAGAACCACCCGCTGGTCGAGGAGCCGCTCGTCCGCTGTGCGCGTTGCGGCGAGACGTTCTGTCCGAACTGCATCGTCGAGATCGGCGGCAGCCCGTACTGCGCGGTCTGCAAGGGCGAGATCCTGGGCGACCTGCGCTCGGGCCGGCCGGCGGCCGGTCCGGAGCTGGCGTCGATCGGCCGTCGCTTCTTGGCGATCTTCCTGGACGGCCTGATCGTCGGCCTGCCGCTGGCGGCGGTCGTCTTCGGCGTCTTTGCCAGCCTCGGCCTCTTCAGCGGCATCTCCGAGGGCAAGGCGCCGGACCCCGCGCTCTTCTGGGCCATGGAGGGCGTGCTCTTCCTGGGGGCCTTCATATCCTGGGTGCTCTACGAGGGGCTGATGCTGCGCCGCGCCGGGCAGACGGTGGGCAAGAAGGCGATGCACATCAGGGTGGTCAGTGCCGAGGGCGGCCCGCTGTCGCCAGGCCAGGCCTTCGGCCGCGCCGCCATGCGCCAGGTGCTCGGAATCGTGCCCTGCCTGGGACTGGTGAACTACCTGACCGCCTTCGGCCAGCAGCGGACCTGCATCCACGACATGGTCGCGCGCACCCGCGTCATCACCTGGGACGCGTGATGCGCCCCTGCTGCCGCGGCCGGCGCGGCCGCCGCGGCCGCCCTCGCGACCGAGGGGCCGCGTGGCGGTGAGCGCGCGGGCCGAGACCGGCCCCGCCTGCCCGCACTGCGGCGCCCCGCTCCTCGTCGAGCTGATGGCTGCCGGCGAGCAGCGCTGCGTCGCCTGCACCCGCCGCTTCGAAGCGGTGCCGTTCTCGCCGCCCGTCGTTCGCGTCGTGGTGCAGAGCGTCGCGGAGGCCGGCCCCGACGGCGCCGTGGCCTGCGCCCTGCACGCCGGCAACGCCGCGGTCGCCAACTGCTCGCGCTGCGGCGTCTTCATGTGCGGCCTCTGTCGCGTGCACATCGACGGCCGCGAGCTGTGCCCCGCCTGCTTCGATCGCCTGGCGGCGGCAGGAGCGCTGCCCTCGGCCCGCAGTCACTTCCGCAACTACCGCGGTATCGCCCTCCTGATGAGCCTGGGGGGGTGCATGATGTATTCCTTCGGCTTGCTCACCGGGCCGGTCACGATCTACTTCGCGGTCCAGGCACAGCGCCAGCGCCGGCGGCTGCAGGAGAGCGACGGCCGCCTGGCGGTGATCTTCGCGATGACCCTCGGCGTGATCCAGATCGCCGGCGGGCTGTGGATCCTCGCCGTGCTGCTCGGTGCCGCGGCGCGCCTGGTGACCCGATGACGGAGCCGGCGCGGCGGGTCTTTCTCGGCCGGGACGCCTCCTGGGCGGAGCGGGTCCGGGTGTACCGCACCGACGAGGCGCTCGAGGTCGCCTACATCAGCACCTTCGAAGTCAGCCTGAGGCGGCTGTTCTTCGACGAGGTCCAGCTGGTGACCCTGCACCGGGCCCGCGGCAGCCGCACGCTGTGGCTGCTGATCGTGCTGAGCGCGCTGTGCGCGTTGGGCACGCTGATCGCATGGTCGACCCCGGAGCTTGCCAACGGTTTCGTCACGGTGACGGCGATCGTCCTCGGCTGGACGCTGATCACGGCGCTGATCCGGTCGTCGATCATCACCGCCTACGGCGGCCGCGGGCGCGCCCGCATCCGCTTCCTGTACCGGCCGGCGAAAGCCCGCCGCGTCTACGACGACCTCTGCCGGCGGGTGGGCGGGGCGCAGGGCAGGATCGCGGCGGCCACGGCGGCGGCGGCCGCCGCATCGGCCGCGAGCGCCCCCGGGCCGGAGGAGACCTTCCCCGAACCGCCGATGTTTTGAGCCGGAGCGATGGGGAGCAGGGCCAGCGATTCCGCAGGAAGGTCGTCGTCGGCCGGAAGTTAGCTGAGAAGGGAGTATGGGCGTGGTTGGTGGCAGATTCTCATTCACTTGGGGGTTGCGTTTTGGTTGCTGATCTGTCATAGTTTATGCATGGCAGACA
>DATNKH010000673.1:0-2408 GCA_035603475.1 Thermoanaerobaculia bacterium | reverse complement strand
CGGAATGGACCCGGCCGCCTCACCACGGAGGTTCGACCCCGACCATCTCGCCCGCTCGCTGGAGCTCTTGAAGAAACGCGCCAGCAGCATCCCGGTCGCGAAGCTGCCGCCGACCAGGATCGCCGGCCGCCGGCGTGCCAGCTCCTCGAGGTCGCTCACCATCTCGCGCAGCTCGCTCCGGCGCACGTAGCGCGATGCCCGCTCCACCTGCCGCGCGGCGCGTTCCGTGAGATCGCACAGACCCCTGGTCGCGACGTCCACCCTCGCCGGCGCGGGCCCGGCCAGGGGTGGCATCGCGGGCGGGCCGCCTGCCACGCCGGCCGCACCGGCCATGGCGGGGGCGGGCCACGCGCCGACGCCCGCGGCGAGCCTCCCCGCCGGACGAGCCGCTTCGCGTTGCAGCCGCCGCCCCGCTTCGCGTAGCGCCGCGGCGACGCCGCTCAGCCGGTCGGCCAGCAGCTGCTGGCGGCGGCGCACCACCGCCGCCACCTGCGCGCGGGCATCGGCCGCCAGGCGCACGGTCTCTTCTCGGGCTTCCTCCCTCAGCTCCTCGACCTGCTCGCGCAAGCTTCCAGCGTGCAGGCCATCCGTCTCGGGCCCCGACGCGGCGTGGCCGCCGTCCGAATGCTCTCTTCGCTCCGCCATCACGACCACCTTTCTCTGCAGTCTCACCGGTTCTCGGCGTCCAGCGCTGACCCTGCCTCCCTCGTCTACCTCCCCTCCGTGCAGCCGCAAGACACGTGCCATCGGTGAGGCGGCGCACGGTGGCGCCGGCCCTGCCGCGTCCTGCCGCGTCCTTCGCGTCTGCTGGTAGGCTAGCCAGCCGACGAGCAACGGGGCGCCGCGGCCGGCGGAGCCGCGGTCGGGATCGTCCACCATGACCGAGCGCCAGCGGAGCGAGGAGACGAGGACGGCCATTCCCGGCAATGCCGCGGCGGGGCCGCCGCCGGCGGGCGAGACATCCTCCACATCGGACGCCGCGGACGCGACGCCCGCGGGTGAGGCGAGCCCGCTCGAGCTCTCCGGCGCCGCGTTGCGCCGGCTGGTGGACGCGGCGATGGACCGCATCGCGCCGCATCTCGATTCGCTGCCGCACCAGCCCGCCGCCGACACCGAGGGGGGCGTCGCGGTCGCCCGTTCCCTGGTCGAGCCGCTGCCCGAGCAGCCGGCGCCGCTGGACGAGGTCCTCGAGCTGCTGTTCGAGCGCGCCGTACCGAAGTCGTTCAACACCGCCGGGCCGGGCTACCTCGCCTACATCCCGGGCGGCGGCCTGCCGCAGTCCGCGGTCGCCGACCTCATCGCCGACGCCGTCAACCGCTACGTCGGCGTGTTCGCCGCCGCGCCGGCGCTCGCCCAGCTGGAGGCGAACGTCGTCGCCTGGTTCGCCCGCCTGGCCGGCTACCCGGAGGCGGCGCGCGGTCAGCTCACCAGCGGCGGCTCGCTGGCCAACTTCACCGCGCTGGTCACGGCGCGGCGCGAGCGGTTGCCGGAGCAGTTCCTGGCCGGCACCCTCTACGCGTCGGACCAGGCCCACCACTCGGTGCAGAAGGCCGCGCTGCTCGCGGGCTTCCCGCCGGCGAGCGTGCGCTCGATCCCCAGCGACGCGGCGTTCAGGCTGCGCCTGGACCTGCTCGAGGAGGCGATCGCCGCCGACCGGCTCCTGGGCCGGGAGCCCTTCCTGGTGGTCGCCAACGCCGGCAGCACCAATACCGGCGCGGTCGATCCGCTCGGCCCGCTGGCGGACCTCTGCGCGCGCCACCGGCTCTGGCTCCACGTCGACGCCGCGTACGGCGGCTTCTTCCTGCTCACCGAGCGTGGGCGGCGAGCCCTCGCCGGCATCGAGCGCGCCGATTCGATCGTGCTCGATCCGCACAAGAGCCTCTTCCTGCCGTACGGCACCGGCGCTCTCCTGGTCCGCGACGGCGCGGCCCTGCGCCGCGCCCACAGCGTGACCGCCGACTACATGCCGCCGCTGTCGAGAGACGACGAGCTGGTCGATTTCTGCGAGATCTCGCCCGAGCTGTCGCGCCCGTTCCGCGGCCTGCGCGTCTGGCTGCCGCTGAAGCTCCTCGGCGCGGCGCCCTTCCGCCAGGCCCTGGACGAGAAGCTCGACCTGGCGCGTTGGGCCGCCGACCAGCTGCGCGCCATGCCGGAGGTCGAGATCCTGGCCGAGCCCGAGCTGTCGCTGCTGGCCTTCCGCCTGGCTCCGGGAGACCCGCCAGCCCTGGCCGACGCGGCCGGCAACCAACACCTCGATCGTGTCAATCGCCTGAATCGCGACTGGCTGGCGCGGGTCAACGCCCGCCGGCGCGTCTACCTCACCGGCACCATGCTCGGCGACCGCTTCGCCCTGCGCATCTGCGTCCTCTCCTTCCGCACCCACCGCGACCGCATCGAGCACGCGCTCA
>DATNKH010000672.1:0-4730 GCA_035603475.1 Thermoanaerobaculia bacterium | reverse complement strand
CGACCACGCCGCTTCCGGCCCCGCAGCGTCCGGCACCTTCCACTCCACCGGCTGGCGCTCCCACCCCGCCGGCGCCCTCTCCGCAGCAGGCGGCCGACGTGCAGGTCCTGCTCGATCGCGTCAACTTCTCGCCCGGCGTCGTCGACGGCGCCTCCGGCGAGAACACGCGCAAGGCGCTGGCGGCCTTCCAGGAGGCCCATGACCTGCCCGTCACCGGCCAGGTCGACCCGGTTACCTGGCAGAACCTGCTGGCGGCGAGCGGCGGCAAGCCCTGGGCGCTCTACACCATCACCGCGGACGACACCAAGGGACCGTTCTACCGGATCCCGGCCGACATGGAAGAGAAGGCCAAGCTGCCGGAGCTGGGGTACACCTCGCCGCTGCAGCTGCTCGCCGCTCGCTTCCACACCTCCGAGAAGCTGCTGCGCGAGCGCAATCCCGAGGCCCAGTTCGTGGCCGGGGAGACCATCGTGGTGCCGAATGTGCGCGCGGTGCCCACGAAACCGTCGGCGCCTCCCGGCTCCGACATCCGGGTCGTGGTCTCGAAGTCGCGGCTCTCCCTGACCGTCGACAACGGCGACGATCTGCTGTTCTTCGCCCCGGTGACGGCCGGCAGCGAGCACGACCCGCTGCCGCTCGGCAACTGGAAGGTCCGCGGCGTCTCCCGCAACCCGGTTTTCCATTACAACCCCGAGCTCTTCTGGGACGCCAATCCCAAGAACGCGAAGGCCAAGATCGCCGCCGGCCCGAACAACCCGGTCGGCCTGGTCTGGATCGACCTGACGAAGGAGCACTACGGTATCCACGGCACGCCCGACCCGGAGAAGATCGGGACCACGCATTCGCACGGTTGTGTGCGGCTGACCAACTGGGACGCGCTGACCGTCGCCAGCCTGGTGAAACCCGGAACGCCGGTCGTCTTCGAGCCATGAAGCGCGAGAAACGGCGCGGCGGCCCGGTGCTGCTGGCCGGCCTGGGGGGCTTCGCGCTGGGTGCTGCGACGGTGCTGTTCGTGGTCTGGGTCTATGGCATACGCCCGGCCGGAGCACCCATCGGCGAGGGGGCGGCGGCAGGCGGACCGCAGGCGCCGCGAACGCCAGGGGCCCGGGGAAGCACCGGCGCCCTACCGCCCCCCTCCCGCAACGGCCCATCTCCCGGCGGCCCATCTCCCGGGGGCGCAGCTCCCGGCGGCGAAGCGCCCCCGCCGCCGCCCGCGGCTGCCTCCGACATCGACGCCCTGGGGCGACGCCACCTGCTGCTGCCGGTCCAGGGACTGCGGCGCGAGCAACTGCGGGATTCCTTCTTCGAGGGCCGTGCAGGCCACCTGCACGAGGCGCTCGACATCATGGCGGCGCGCAACACGCCGGTGATGGCGGTCGAGGACGGCCGCCTGACGAAGCTCTTCTTCAGCGCCCAGGGCGGCAACACGATCTACCAGTTCGACCCTTCGGAGACCTACGCCTACTACTACGCCCACCTCGAGCGCTACGCCGACGGTCTCCACGAAGGCGACCAGCTGCGGCGCGGCCAGGTCATCGGCTACGTCGGCACCTCGGGCAACGCCCCCCCGCAATCACCGCACCTGCACTTCGCGATCTACCGCCTGACGGCCGACAAGCAGTGGTGGAAGGGGACCGCGCTCGATCCCTATCTCGTCTTCACGCAGCCGTAAGACCGTTCGCTGCCGATCCAGCGCCTCGAATCCGCGTCTGTGCTACGCGCCAGGCCGCCCGCCTCAACCGCCGAACCGGCCAAGCGATCCGCGGGTCATGCCGGCTCGGACGAGCGTGGCTCAACCCACGCCGCAAGCAACTTCTCAAGCTCGACAAGGTGGACCGGCTTGAGCATGTGCGCGTCGAAGCCCGCCTCGCGCGCCAGTCGTAGGTCGTTAGCCGCGCCGTATCCGGTCAAGGCCACCAGCTTGGT
Source organism: Thermoanaerobaculia bacterium (assembly GCA_035603475.1). Taxonomy (GTDB): domain Bacteria; phylum Acidobacteriota; class Thermoanaerobaculia; order Multivoradales; family UBA5704; genus JASLEW01. The sequence goes on along the minus strand of DATNKH010000672.1, from coordinate 2,804 downwards.
GCTCGTCATTACCGGGTCATGGCGCAGACGGCGGGCTACCTCGTAACCGTCGATCTCCGGCAGGCCGATGTCCAGCAGCACTACGGCCGGCCTCCACGCCAGCGCCGCCTGGAGCCCGGCAGGGCCTGTGTGCGCCGCCTGCACCCGATGTCCGCTGTTCTCGAGCAGCTTCGCGAGCATATTGCACGAATCCACGTTGTCATCCACCAGCAGCACGCGCAGCCCTGGTGCGGCCACCTGCTCGCAGTGTGCGGGTGTCGCGGCAGCCTCTATCCCGGGAGCGGGTACCGTAGCGAGGCGTACGACGAATTCGCTGCCTCGACCCAACCCCGGGCTGTGCGCTTCCACTGTCCCGCCGTGCAACTCCACCAGCCGTTGCGCCAGGTTGAGCCCGATGCCCAATCCGCCCTGCGAGCGGTCCAGCGAGCGATCGGCCTGCGTGAACAGGTCGAAGATACGCGGCAGAAGTTCCGGCGCGATCCCGATGCCGGAGTCGCTGATGCGCAGCACCGCGTGATCCTTTCGGTGTTCGAGGCTCACCTCGATCCGGCCGCCTGCGTCCGTGTACTTTGCGGCGTTGTTGAGCAGGTTCACGACTACTTCCTCGAGCCGGCTCGCGTCGGCCAGCACCCAGACCGGCTGCGCCGGAAGCGTCAGCGTTGTTACATGCCGGCGCGATTCGATGAGCGGGCCGACCGTCTCCAGCGTGTCCTGTACGATCGGGCGCAGGTCTACTTTCTCGAGATTCAGCCGGATCCGCCCGGTGGCAACGCGCGAGACCTCCAGGAGGTCACTCACCAGCCGCGTCAGTTGTGTCACCTGCCGCTCGATGACCTCGCGGGCCTGCTGCTGGATCGGGTTCTCGCTGCCACCTTCCTGAAGGCGCAGGAGGTGCGTGGCGCTGCGAATCGGGGCCAGCGGGTTGCGCAGCTCGTGCGAGAGCATGGCCAGGAACTCGTCCTTGCGGCGGTGCTGGTCCGCCATGGCCTCGGCCTGCTGCTTGACCTGTTGGTCCAACTTGGCCCGCAGCGAGATGTCGCGCACGTTGCACTGCGCCACCAGCCTGTGGCCCTCGCGGTAGACGTTGCTGACGAACTCGACTTGCGTCTCTACCCCGTTGGGTTTCATCACCGGCAGGTGGTCGTAGCGGATGTAGCCGTTCTGTTGCAGCTCTTCGAAGGCCGCCTTGTTGGCCGCCTCGTCTTCGAACATCCCGATCTCGTAGAGCTCCTTGCCCAGGAGCTCGACCAGTTCCTGGCCCAGCAGCCCGCACATGAACGCGTTGGCGTCGATGATCCTCCCGGTTTCCGCATCGAGGATGAGGATGCCGTCCTTGGCGTTCTGGAAGAGCCGCCGGTACCGGATCTCCGACTCCTGCAGGGCTGCTTCCAGCAGCTTGCGCCCGGTGATGTCGCGTGCCACCTTGGACGCGCCGATGATATGCCCCGCAGCGTTCCTGATGGGCGAGACGGTCAGCGAGATGGTGACTCGCCGGCCATCTTTGGCCTGGCGCTCGGTCTCGAAGTGATCCACTTTCTCGCCGCGCTGGAGACGAGCGAGCACTTCGTCCTCTTCCGCGCGCCGCTCAGCGGGAATGATCAGGGAGATATGCTGCCCGACCGCTTCCGCAGCGGTGTAGCCGAACATGCTCTCGGCGGCGCGGTTCCAGGTCGTGATGAAGCCGTCCAGCGTCTTGCCGACGATGGTGTCATCCGAAGAATCAACGATGGCGGCGAGAAGGGCGCCCAATTCGCCGTGCTCCTGCAGGGTATCCAGCGCCTCCACTGCCTGGTACGCTGACGAGGCGAACCGGCCCAGGCTGGCCAGTTGCCGCAGGTCCTCGTTGTCGAACTTGCGACGATCATCGTGCGTGATCGCCCAGATCGTGCCGACCGCTTTCCCCTCGACGTAGAAGGGAACCAGCAGGCACTCTTCGACTGGGGGCGCCACCCGTAGGAAATAGGTGTAACGCCGCTCGAAGTGCCTGAACAACAGCGGGATGTTGCGATCGAGCACGTCGCCACAGGGGCCGAAATCGCGCGGCGTCCCACCTCCGATGTGAGGCTTCCACATGCCCGCGATCGCCGGCCAGTGGAAATGCTTTCCGCCATCCTCCTTCGTCAGGAGGCTGACGCCCGCCGAGTCCACGTGGAATGTATCCAGGATCGTCTCGGCCAATGTCTGAAGAATGGTGCGCGGCGCGTCGGCCAGCGCCTGGGACAGCGCCGCCAGCGCACGGTTCTCCTGCTCGTAATCCGGCGGACGCGACGGGCGCCTGTTCAGTTCGTCGGTACACAGGACCGACTCGAGCGGGACGACGCCATCAAAGTTCAGGGCTGGCGTGGCCTGCCCTGTCTCCTGAGTTGCGCCCGCCGCGCCCCCGCGCGGCGCATGGTTCACCTCGTTCGACATGGCGATTCACTCCTGCGCTTTAGCGGTGGCCGTCCCCGTACTTCTTCTCGCCGGCGGTGACGGCGACTGCAAGGCGGTTCTGGCGTGGCGGCAGCGGGCAGGTGGCGAAGGTGGTGAAGGCGCAGGGCGGGTTGTAGGCCTTGTTGAAGTCCACCACCACCTTGCCGTCGCGCGGCGGATCGGTGTCGAGGAAGCGGCCGGCGCCGTAGGTCTCGCGCCCGGTGGTGGCATCGGCAAAGAGCAGCTCCAGGCTGCCGTCGCCGTTGTCGAGCGCGTCCAGCCGATAGGCCTTGCCGCCGTGCTCGAAGACCACGACCCCGGGCGAGGGCTCTTGATCGGTCATGCCGAGGACGTTGGTGATGGCGATCGACGTCGGCCGCGGATGCGGCTCG